>JAUWMO010000102.1 GCA_030613125.1 Bacteroidota bacterium
ATCAGGAACCAGGCCAGATCATGCATTCTTGAGTGATTCCCGGGATCTAATGCAAGGCCCTGACGATAAATAATTTCTGCTTTTTCAAATAAATTTGCTGCTGTATAAATATATCCTACACCCGAAAGTATTCTTGATTCAGGCCACAGGCTTTTGTTTTTTCTGATTGATTTATATTTAGTTATTAAAATCTCGGCCTTATCTGTATTTCCCTGTGAAAGAGCACAAATGGCCTGATGCTGTATTATTCTTGGATGATCAGGAAATATGCTTAATCCCAATTCATACACCTCTTTTTCTTTTTTATGTTCGTTGATTTTATGGTATGCATTTCCCAGCCAATGATATATAAATGGATTGCGAAAATTGGTTCCCCACTTTTTATGAATTTCCAGGGCTTTTTCAAAATAAATTGCAGCATCTTTATATTGATACATTTTGCTATATGCTAAGCCAAGTAATTTCCAATATGTAGGATTCAGTTCATCAATCTCCAGAATTTGTTTAAGATATTTGATTTGATCATTTGGGGTTTCAAAAATATAAGCATGGAGGTAATCTAACATTAGTTTTCCTTTTAATGGCAATTCATCCCTTTTTTTATAAGCCATGTTGCACAAGTTCTTTGCCAGTTCATCATTTCCCATAGTCAGATAAGTAAATAACAAGGGTACATAAGCGCTAATAAAACCCGAATCGGTTTCTATTGCTTTTGAAAGCCATTCTGTAGCTGCTTGCTGATCTAAATCCATAAATGCATTCCATCCGTGAATATAATACTGAAATGCTTCAGATGAGTTTGTATTAAAAGTTCCACGAATTGCAGGTGAATCATACTGTTCAATAAGTTTTTTGATTTCAAGATAATTTCTTATCAGTCCGGACAAGGAGTCGGCCATTGAAAAAATATCATCTTCAGTATTCCAATCTACCTGGTAAGTTTTATATATCTCTTCTGTTTCAGCATTCACCAATTGAGCGTTAACCCTGATTTTATTTCCAGCCTTCAGTATGTTACCAAGAATAAATGTTCTTGTTTCAAGTTTCAATGCAAGCTCCCTGGCTACTGAAGGTGTGATAGAAGCATGAGTTAAATTTCTTTTACTCTCAAGTATAGTATACATTGTTTGATACTGACGGACTGATAACTCCTTTGAATTTGAAAGAGTAGTAATAAGAAGATTTTGAAAACCACCCTGCCAGACATTATAAAGTGTATCTCCGGATAAATTTTCAAACGGCATAACCGCAATGGAAATCCTGCCATCCGTATCCCTGATTCCTTCAAATTTATCTTTCTTAAATATTTTAGGATAAACCAGTATCCCAACAACCACAATTAATACAGCAATAATTACATCGCTTACTCTCTGTCTTCTTTTAACAGGGACTGAAGGTGCTTCCTGCTCTTTTGCCGCTTCTATGGATTCAGTCTTTTTTACTCCTTCAGGGGTAATGTCAAATATCCATGCTAAGATTACAGATATTGGGAAACCTATGATCAGTAGAACAATGATAAAGGTAACAGTCCAGTCGGGTAAGCCCAATCTTGGTAACATAATATCTCCTGCCTCCATTATAATGAAAGCAGTGGCAGCATACATGGCAACTACCCTGAAGACCTTTCTTCTCTTTAGTTCTTGCCAGAAATGTGCAAGATTTTTGGGGTTTGTAGACATTGTGGTTTAGTTGTTACAATGCAAGTTACAACCTTTACCCATATAAGTCAAGAAAATACAGAGTTTAAATCCCAGCCCCGCCGCATCAATGGCTAAACCTCAAAAGCCAATTTTTGAAAAAGAGGGGGGCGTCTGTTTTTTGCTGGTTAACAGCCCTTCAGGTTATGAAGATACTTCTTAAGTTTTTGCTGGATGCTACACACTTACCAGTACTATCTTCCTGAGAATTCAAGAATAGTCAAATCAAACCTAATCCAAATTGATTACTTAAACATTCCAACTCAATTTTTGCAGAATCAAGTGAATCAAATTTTCTAATCGGCATAATCTGTTTGTTATCAGCCCCAAATAACATTATTCTAATATCCTTTATTGAGACTTGGCTATACAGTTTACTCTATTTAAAAAGTTTTACCTGTATTGCAGCAGGCCCCTTATGCCCCATTTCTACTTCAAAGCTAACAACATTACCCTCCTTTATATCTTCAAGTAAATTATTTACATGTACAAAAACACTTTCCTGTGTTTCCGAATCCTTTATAAATCCAAAACCTTTCGACTCGTTAAAAAAGGTTACTATTCCCTTTCTTATGGGGTCGGAATTTTGAGTAGAATCGCGTTTGGTTATGCTAATTTCGATATCTTCTGATTTAATATTCTTCTTTTTGGTGGGGTCAGGAGGAGAGGTAGTTATCATTCCATTTTCATCGACATAGGCAATCATATCATCCAGGCTGCCTCTTTTCTCGTTTTCTTTCCTGGCTAACCTCTTTTTCTCTTTTTCTTTTCTCTTTTTCTCTTTTTTGTTTCTTACTTCCTTTTTGTTGAATGTTTCCTGTGATCTACCCATAAATTAATTTTTACTTTATTAATAATTAGAAATTTTTTGTTAATAATGTCGTTTGGTTTTTAATACTTTAAAAAAGCATGTTTTCCTTTAAGCAGAATTCTTAATTTGTATAGTCCCTTGGTTCTGATTTGTCTGACGCGCTCGGATGACATATCATATTTTAAGGCTATATCGTTCAGCGAATAGATTGGTGTACCGCACAGTCCGAAAGACATGGTTAATATTGCAGCCTCTCTTTTAGCAAGTTTGTTTAAAGCCCGATTAATGTTTGTTACAATAGATTCTTTCATTATATTGTTATCGGGCGAAGGGATATTCCCGGTCTGAATAAAATCATACAAGCTAAAATCAGTATCGCCATCTTGCGAGAGTGGCATATCAAAAGAGACCTGCCGCTTTTTTATATTGTTTGCCAATTTTACTTCGTCGTTGGTCAAATCGAGGTACTCGGCAATTTCACCATCGGTTGGCTCTCGTTCAAATTCCTGCTCGAGATAAGGAATAGCCTTTTTGATTTTATTAATCGACGAAAGCCTGTTTAATGGCAAACGTACAATTCTGGTTTGGTCTGAAATAGCCTGGATAATTGATTGGCGGATCCACCAAACTGCATACGAAATAAATTTAAATCCTCTTGTTTCATCAAATTTTTTGGCTGCTTTAACCAACCCAAGGTTACCTTCGTTAATTAAATCGGAAAATGACAGACCCTTATTTTGATATTGTTTTGCTACTGAGATTACAAAACGCAGGTTGGCAACAACCAGCTTCTCCAGGGCATTGGGATCGCCATTTCTGATACGCACCGATAACTCAACTTCTTCTTCGGCAGTAATCATCGGATACTTGTTTATTTCCTGAAAATAGCGACTTATCGATTCATCGGTCCGCTGGGTTATTTGTTTTGTAATTTTTAATTGCCGCACTGAAATTTATTTAATTATCTTTTTGGGTTTGCAGGTATTCGTTTTTTAGTTCGGTAAAAACATTACGAACTGTTGAAATCGCATTAACTCCTCTCATATTAGCTACTGCCAATGCAAGCACTGACAAAGAAATACCGATACCCATTCCTCCCTGAATGATTGGAACGGGTATTTTAAGATCTCCGATATTTAATGAATTCAAGTTTAATGATTTATTTAACCGATTTCACGTTAATAGCAACCAGGCCTTTATCGCCCTGTTTGATTTCGAAAACAACTTCCTGATCGGGTTGAAGTCCACCATAAGAACTATTTAAACCAGTTCGGTGAACAAATATATCATCGCCATTTTCCGATTCAATAAAACCAAAACCTTTGATTTCGTTGTACCATTTTACTTTTCCTTTTGTCATAATGAATTATTCTATTATAAATTAATAATTGTTTATTTTTTTAACAACGCGGTCGTTTTGTCCGTCCTGAGAAATTTTGCTTATCCGGCATCTTACCGGAGACAGTGGGTTAAACAAGTAACTTCAGCTGGGCAAGTCTTTCATAAAAACTCGTTATTAAAAAGTTTAAAAATAGGATTTAAAAAGGTGAGCAGTGATTAACTAATGGTGAGCGGGGAATTAGTAGATAAAAGCGCAAATTTTCAAATCTGAAATTTTGGCAAAGGTACGCTTTTCTTTTCGATTATCAAGGTAATAATTCACATCCTCACGTGTTAACCATTCAGACATACCCCAAGTTGTTCCACCCAACCAAAAAAACGGTTCACCGTTTTCGAATTCAAGATACCATCTATCCTCCGATACTTTCAATTTCGGTTTAGCTGAATTTTTTTTAATTATTTGAATTACATCCAATTAGTATAGCAAATAATAAATATCCTAAACACAGGGATAATTTAATGTTGTTCTTGTTTGCTCTAACCATAATTCTCTCTTATTTAGTTTATTATCCTGTATTGCGTTTTTATTTTTTGTCATAGTGATAACGACAGGCATATATCAGGATATCAGGACCATCAACTTGATAGACTAATCTATGTTCCAGGCCAATTCGTCTAGACCAAAATCCAGCAAGGTCAAATTTTAATGGTTCAGGTTTTCCAATGCCCTCATATGGAGTCCTTTGAATATCCTTAATCAATGCGTTAATTTTCTTCAAAGTCTTTTTATCCTCAGTCTGCCAGATGACATAGTCTTCCCATGCATTTTTTGAGAAAGTTATTCTCATCATTCCTCAATCAAGTTATGGTGAACTTTCTTACCAGTTTTCATTTGCTCGATTGATTCGAATAATCTTTTTGCATTTTTCTTTGAACTCAATAAATGCAAAGTCTCCATGATAGAATTATATTCCTCAAGAGATATTAAGACTGTTCCTTTTCCGGATCCTCTCTTGATAATTAGGGTTTCATTGTTAAATTCCACATTGTCAAGATAATTTTTTAATCTAGTCCTGAATTCCGTATAGTTAGCTGCAATCATTTGTTTATTATTTTAAGTGTCTATATAAGTACAAATATACGTACTTTATTTTATATTTTCAGATTTTATTTTAAAAATTAATTTACCTAATATTCATTAGATTTTTTTTGCTTACCCTGTAGGAAATTTTTCCAACGGGGTTCAACCCCGTTGGATTTATTGATTTATCCTATGGGGTAAACTCCGTAGGATTCTTTCAGGAAATTCCTTATTGTCTATAAGAATAATAATAAAAAATACGTATTATAATACCTATTATAATACGTATTAAAAAATTACTATAAGGCTCTGTAATAGTATGATATAAGATTATATATGTAAAATATACGACAACTACCCAGCCAAACCGGTTCGCGTGAACATAAATAAAATTTTATCATTACTGTAAAATCCCAATAAAAAAATGCACTTTTATTGGTGATATTTATTACAGATTATTTAAATTTTTAAAATCACCTGATGAAAGTTGGGAGAAACTCACATCCAAACCTCCTGAACAGCTATCTCTTTTCAGTGGTCAGGGAGTTCTGTTTTGAAATTTATAGATAAATGATATAACCAGATGACATATGAAAAAGAGTATTTCACTTTTTGTTCTTACGGTTTTTACATTCAATGTGCTGTCGGCAGGTACCGGTGAGCCAAAACTTTGGTTTAAGAGCCCTGCCAAAAATTGGAATGAAGCCCTGCCTGTTGGAAATGGCAGGTTGGGCGCAATGGTTTTTGGTGGAATTGAAAAGGAGCGGCTGCAATTGAATGAAGAGAGTGTCTGGTGTAAGCAAGGGGCTTACCTGGATAAAAAGGAAGGTTACAAATATATCGATGAAATAAGATCATTACTTTTCGAAGGGAACTTTATTGAGGGGGAAGCTCTTGCGAAAAAAAGACTGATGTCGGACAGGTTGCCAACGGGGACCAATGCTTATCAGACACTTGGAGATATTGAGATTGCTTTCGATAATCTGAGTAACATTAAAAACTACCATAGAGAGCTTCTTCTGGATGATGCTATGGTGATAACCTCCTTTAATTCTTCAGGAGTAAACCATAAGAGGACAGTATTCTCCACAGCGGCTGACCAAATGATTGTAATGATGATTGAGAGCAACAGACCGGAACAGATCTGCCTTAGCCTGGAATTATCGAGACCAGGTGAGGGTGAGTTTATCGCTACCGGGGGAAATACCATTACGATGAAGCAGCATGTTCAGGATGGACAAGGAGTAAAGTATGAGGCAATAGTCGTAGTTATTAATCATGGGGGTACAATTAGTAACCAGGATAATCAAATTATTGTTGACGGAGCCGATAAGGTAGAGCTCAGAATTGTTGCTGCAACAGACTATTTTGGTGATGATCCTTCTGAAAAGTGCCACCATTATTTTGATGCAGCTACGAGTAGAAGCTACGAGGAGATTGTTAAAGCACATATCGCCGATTATCAGAATCTGTTCAACAGGGTTTCAATTGATCTGCCGGATACCGAAGCATCATACTTTGCTACAGATGAAAGGATTGACGCACAGAAGCGTGGGGTAAACGACCCATCTTTGGCAGAACTCTATTTCCAGTTTGGCCGCTACCTGCTTATCTCCAGTTCACGTCCTGGCGACCTTCCCGCCAATCTTCAGGGTATCTGGGCAGATGGTCTTATTCCGCCATGGAATGCAGATTATCATATCAATATAAATATTCAGATGAATTACTGGCCGTCAGAGGTAACTAATCTGTCTGAATGCCATGAGCCATTCCTGAAATTTATAGGAGGATTGAGAGAGCATGGCAGACAAACCGCGAAAGAATTATATGGGATTAACGGCTTCACGGCGCATCATACTACTGATGCCTGGCAATACACAACATCTTTCGGTAAACCGGTTTATGGCATGTGGCCAATGGGAGCTGCCTGGGCCTCCACGCATATCTGGGAACACTATCTGTTTGCCGGAGACCTGGAGTTCCTGGAGTCATTCGGTTACGATGTAATGAGAGAGGCTGCCCTCTTTCTTTCAGAGTTTCTTACTGAAGATCCAAACTCAGGAATGCTGGTTACAGGACCATCAGTGTCGCCGGAGAATACATACTTTACACCTGATGGTAAAACGGGATCGGTTTGCATGGGACCGGCAATGGACCACCAGATTGTATGGCACCTTTTTAATGCATGTATAGAGGCTTCAGAATTGCTAAACAGGGATAAAAAATTCAGGAAAAAGCTAAAAGAACAACTTACTAACCTGGCTCCAGTTAAGATTGAGTCTGACGGAAGGATCCTGGAGTGGTCTGATGAGAGACTATCTGAAGCTGAACCCGGTCACAGGCATATGTCGAACCTGTATGGCCTCTACCCCTCAAATCAGTATACCTGGAACCACACACCTGAATATATGAAGGCATCCGCAAGGGTTATCCAGGAGAGATTGAAGCATGGAGGCGGTCATACGGGTTGGAGCAGGGCCTGGATGATCAACTTTTATGCACGGTTGCTTGAAAAGGAGACAACTTGGGAGAATTTAAAGCTCCTCTGGGCCAGGTCGACACTACCCAACATGTTCAATACCCATCCGCCTTTCCAGATAGATGGAAACTTTGGTGCAACTGCCGGAATTGCTGAGATGTTTCTGCAGTCTCATACCGGTGAGATCCATCTATTACCATGCATCCCTGAAGATTGGCACAGCGGTGAGATTAAAGGCCTGGTCGCCAGAGGAGGATTTGAGGTTGATATTAAATGGGAAGATGGAGACCTTATTAAAGCAGTTATCAAATCCCGACTGGGTAATAATTGTAATGTAAGGTATGGTGACCAAACAGTTGAATTTGAGACCATTGCAGGTAATGTATATACTATTGATGGTGCTGTGGAATTGAAGTAATCTCCCAATCCTGAACTGTTTTTTCTGTTTTCATAAATGAAGAAAATATACTGACCCTGTCTCTATGCCAAATGATATTTGAAGGTTCTTAAACCAAATGTAGCAATTACAATAAAGCTTATAAGAGGCAATACAAAAGATACATTTTCCGCCGGCATAGAAAACACAGTGCCGAGGTCAATAATAGCACCCTGAAGGGGTGGCATTAATGCGCCTCCGACAATAGCCATTACCAGTCCGGCTGCTCCCAATTTCGCATCATCATCTTCCAGACCTCTGAGTGAAATACCATAAATGGTGGGGAACATCAATGACATAAAGACAGATGTAGCAATTAAACAATAAAGGCCGGCCATTCCCTGTATAAAAATGACACCCAGAATTGTAGTAACACCACCGATTGCAAAAATCATCAATAGTTTTCCTGAATTCACATATTTCAATAAGAAGGTGCTGATGAAACGACTTGTCAGAAACAAAAACATCGCAACTATATTGTAATTCTGTGCTGTTGCCTTTGTCAACCCTAAATTTTCGGCATAGTGAATGATAAATGTCCAGCACATGATTTGTGCGCCAACATAAAATACCTGAGCGACTACACCTTCTCTATATTTTGAATTTTTTATCAACCGCTTAAAAATATCACTGGCCTTTGAGGTTATTTTACTTTTGTTTTGAGGCATATTATATACAGCGATAATTATAAACATAACTAACACTATCAGGCCCAGAAGAACATAAGGATCTCTGATGATCATCAGGTCATGGGTTTTTATTGATGATTTTTCGGCAGCACTTAAGGATGAAAAAAATAAATTTCCGGCTTCATCCCTTTCGTCAGACTGGAGGGCAGAAAGAATGAATTTTGATGCAACAAACATGCCGGCCAAGGAGCCCATTGGATTAAATGATTGTGCCAGGTTTAATCTGCGGGTGGCTGTTTCCGCACTTCCCATCGAAAGAATGTATGGATTAGCAGTAGTCTCCAAAAATGCCAGTCCAAAGGTTAATACATATAAGGAAACAAGGAAAAAACCAAAAAGCTCATATCTTGCTGCCGGATAAAATAAGAAAGCCCCTGTTGCATATAAAGCCAGGCCCAATAAAACGCCTCTTTTATAGGAATATTTTTTTACTACCAATGCAGCTGGAATAGCCATTGTTGCATATCCACCATAAAATGCGAATTGCACCATAGCTGCTTTTACATTCGTTATTTCCATAACCGTCCTAAATGCGGCTACCAGGGGATTTGTTATATCATTGGCAAATCCCCATAATGGAAATAACAGAGTAATCAGAATAAACGGTATCAGGTATTTCTTAGGAACAACCCGGTTATTATTATTTTTTGCAACTTTTGATTTTGTACTCATACTTTATATTTAAATGAACTAAACATCTTTAGCTTTATAAAATGCAGTTTTTATGTTGCTTTTAAAACCCCGAAGTAAATAAAAAAATTACAATGATTCCAGAAAGATTACATAAATAGTGTTGTTGCAGATATAATTTGTGATTGTAATATGAGGGCCTAAAAGTCATAATCGCATAACCATTTGTTAAAAAATCTAAATAATATGAACTATTCTGGCTGCTAAACAAATTTGTGCTTATTTTTGAGTTTGAATAACAATCCTTATAATAAGGATTATGTTTCAAAGTTTTATATTCTTGACCTTTAGGAATATCTTCAGGAATAGAAGGTATTCCTACCTGAACATTGCGGGGTTGTCCATAGGTTTGGCGTGTTTCATTATAATCCTTTTATACATAAAGGATGAGATGAGCTATGATAAATACCCACCAAATGCTGATCAGATACATCGGCTGGTATTATCGGTAGTATCACCTGACCGTGGAATGATTAATACAGCACGTACACCTCCTCCATGGGCCCCGGCCATTACTTCTGAGATTCCCGGAGTAAGGGATTTTGTCCGTTTTAAGACACCTATGGTATCATGGATGATCAGTTATGAAGAGGAAGATAAGGTATTCCATGAAAAGGGATTTTATTTTGCTGATCCTTCTGTATTTAATGTTTTTGGTTATAAGCTTCTTAAAGGAAATCCTGAGACAGCCCTAATAAAGCCTCAGACAGTAGTTATTACCCAATCAACTGCCAAAAGATATTTCGGTAATCAAGACCCGGTTGGATTGGTACTTAGGGCTGACAATACTTATGATTTTACAATCACCGGCATTATGCAGGATGTACCAGATAATTCACATATACAATTTGATTTTCTTGCATCGTTTGAATCCCTGAATGTGTTACCAATTTATAATGGCACCAATTATGAGGCATTCGATAGAACTGGCTTACTACCTGATGTTTACACATATTTATTAATTGATAATAA
>JAUWMO010000103.1 GCA_030613125.1 Bacteroidota bacterium
TTATCTGGAGCCTGGTAAATTTAGGGGGGGCTGCCGGATTTGGAAGGATATTTGGGGGGGCTGTTGGGATCATGGCCTTTATTATGTATGTTATAGGCGCTGTAATCGGACTTTTTATTGGTGGAGTGATTGTTTTGATAATATCTGCTATTTGCGGTGGTTCAACTGAATTTGAGGCAAATGTAAGGGTTGTGGCATCGATGATGGTACTCTCCCCTATATCTGCTCTTTTTGGTTTTCTTGCCGGTTTCAGCGGATTACTATCCACACTCGTTTCTCTTGTGATTAGTTTATATGGCATATGGATGCTTTATCATGCTTTAAATGAGTCGTTAAAAGCCAAACCTGCAACTTCAAAAATAGTATCAATCATCCTGGCTGCATTGTTAGCCCTGAGTGTTGTAATTGGTGCTGTCACAAAAAGGGCCGCCTCGAAATCTATTAACCGTTATCAGGATATGATTGAAGAAATGACAACTGAAGAAGAAGCAGAAGAAGAGGAAAGGCCTTAGTGTCATGTTAGCCATGTTGTAACGGTAAAACTCTTCCCTTATATCTTCCCTTAGGGAATGTATAAAACTAAAAAATACATTTAATTTTTTAGGCAGATACATTTAGTATTTGATATCATTGCTATCGGTCTAATGGCCAGGCATTGGACTAATCAGCAGTGACATACAAAATAGTATTCATAAAGGGCCTGCATTTTGGAGATCAGGAAAAGGATAGCCATCGGGACTAAGTTCAAAGTTATCTGCTGATATATAATGAGTTATGTTAAAAGCTTTTTACTCGCTCCCACTCACATAGTGATGCCTTTGGCAAACCTTTCCCACTTGCTGCTCGTGAAATCACCCGCCTGAACTATTCGCCCGTCCGACCGGAGGTCATCCGGGCGGGGGCAGGCTTTGTTAAGTTGCCATACGGGTTCTGTGAAATAGTGGCAAAGTTACTGCTGCAGAGTAGCATTTCACGGGACAGGCATTTCGGTAAAATCTTTAATCTCTTATTATATATCCTAAAATCTTACAACCCATTACCTTCCTTAGCCTTAGCCTTGGCCTTAGCCTTAGCCTTAGCCTTAGCCTTAGCCTTAGCCTTAGCCTTGAGGAAAAATCAAAATTATCAGGATAATCCCAACTATTACTTTTTTAAATTTACCCTGTGAAATATTGCTTTGCAACAAATCTTTGATTTATTTCACAGGGTGAATCTGCAAACCTATGTTTTTATGCAATTGCATTAACTAATTTTTTATCATAACAAAAGCTACTTACCATGCAAAAAATAATACTATTTCCCCTTTTGTTCATTATGACAATCTTATATTCTTGTAATGGAGAAATTTCTTCAGATCCTGAATCTTTAATACTTGATCAGAACTGGTATCTGCAGTCATCAGAAATGATTGAAGCGAGCGGTGAAGATATCTCTTCAACGAATTTTTCACCCGGGGAGTGGTATCAAGTTGATCTTCCTTCAACAGTTTTAGCAGCTCTTGTTGAAAACGGCGTTTATAAGGACCCGTACTACGGGGATAACTTAAAATCGATTCCGGGTTATCGTGAAGGACGCTGGTTAGCAATGAAAGAAGATAGCCCATTTTACCCTTCATGGTGGTATCGTAAAGAATTCACAATTCCGCTGAATTATAAAGGTAAAAATATGGTCTTACATCTGGACGGTATTAATTACAAAGCAAATGTATGGTTAAACGGACAACAGATCGCCGACTCCGTTCAGGTTAAAGGTATGTTCCGCCGTTTTGAATTTGATATCAATCAATTCACCAATCCCGGAGGGAGGAATGTTTTAGCTGTTGAAATTATTTCACCCGGACATATACCAGACATCCCCTATCACACTAAACAAATGGAGGCCACCACCGGGTGGGATGATCATAATCCGCAACCACCAGACTTGAATATGGGAATCTGGCGAAGTGTTTACATTACAACAACCGGCGCTGTTGATCTAAAACACCCCTATGTCTCAACCGATCTTGACCTTCCTTCTTTGGCAAAAGCCCATCTGACAATTTCCACAGAATTAACTAATAAAACAGAGCAAAAAGTAAATGGTGAACTTAAATGCATAATTGAAAATTTAACTTTCAGTAAAAAAGTAAACCTTAATCCTTTTGAGACAAAAGTCATTAAACTGACACCAGTAGAGTTTTCTCAATTGAATATTGTAAATCCACGAATCTGGTGGCCGCATCCACACGGAAAGCAAGAGCTTTACACTTTGAATCTGGTTTTTAATGTCAATGGACAGGTTTCTGATAAACAGGATGTAAAATTTGGGATTCGTGAGGTTTCAACATATATTAATGATGAAGGCTGGCGTGGATATAAAGTAAATGGAAAGAATATTTTAATTCGCGGTGGTGCATGGATGACCAGTGACATGTTACTGCGCTTTTCAAAAAGACGTTATGAAGCCCTGGTTCGCTATGCCAGAGAAGCAAACCTCAATATGCTCCGTTCAGAGGGATTTTCCATCAGGGAGACAGATGAGTTCTATGATATTTGTGATAAATATGGTATTATGGTAACCCAACAAATTTTCGGACGTAATCTTCCCGATGAAAAATTATCTGTCGAAAATATAAAAGATATGCTCTTCCGCATTCGTAATCACCCCAGTCTGGTACATTTTCTCGGACATGATGAAACATTCCCGACTGTAACATTAGATAGTGCCTATCGTAAATTAATTGCCCTGCATACACCTGAAAGAACCTATCAGCCGCATTCCGGAGCTTTTGATATCAACAACCGGTTTAAAACAGGCGGAACACGCACAGGAACATTGGAATTATGGACGTATGCACCGGCTGCTCATTATTATACACATAAAGATGATGGCGCCTGGGGATTTGCCCAGTCAGGAGGCATCGGGGGAGTTGTGGCACCTTATGAAAGCGTAAAAAAAATAATGCCTGAAAAGTATTTATGGCCGGTTTATAATGAAACATTTTCATTTCATACCGTACTTCAGGGAATCCGTTATTTTAATGTATTAATTGATGCAATGAATACCCGTTATGGAAAAATTAACGGAATCGAAGATTTTTGTTTAACAGGACAGGTATCCAATTATGAAAGCGCTCGTGGCATGTATGAGGCTTATGGCAGAAACAAATATGACGCTCTGGGCATTACCACATGGAAATACGATGCTGCCTGGCCGGCAGCCCTGACGTGGCAATACGTAGATTGGTATCTTAACGTGGGCGGAGCTTATTATGGTGCAAAAAAAGCATGCGAACCTATTCATGTACAATATGCCTATGATGATAAGTCTGTTTATATTATCAATAATTATTTCAGGGATTTTCAGAGTTTAAAGGTCAGGGCAAAAGTCCTGGATCTGAATATGGTTGAAGTTTTTAACGAAGAGAAAGTTATAAATATAAAAGAAAATGGTAAGGTCAAGGCTTTTGCAATCACCCTGCCTGAAAGTATTTCAAAAACCTATTTTTTAAGTCTGAAATTAGAAGATCAATTAGGTAAAATTATATCTGATAATTTTTACTGGTTGTCAACTGTACCCGATCGTGACGGAGAAAAAGGCGAAGAAGCAATAAATAATCAGGGACAAACCTGGCATATTTTTACTGCAAAACAAAAATCATATGCCGATTTTACAGCTTTGCGGGATTTACCGAAAGTACATGTTCAAACAGATTATAAAATCCGGGATAATAAGGATGAAGGCATTGCCACGGTAAATGTGAGCAATCCTTCAAAAATAATAGCCTTTTCAATTCACCTTTCTCTAAGGAATAAAACAACAAATGAAGAAGTAATGCCGGTATATTGGGATGATAATTATTTTTCACTCCTGCCAGGTGAGAGCAAAGAAATTATTGCTCGTTTTAACCCGGAGGAACTTAATGGTTCTCAGGCTATTGTTAAGGCAGATGGATGGAATATTAAATGAAGTTTATTAATTTCAATGTTCCGTTACTGAAATAAGGATTCAGGCGTTTTGTAAATGCTTTTTTTTAATTACCAGCAGAGACATGAAGGCGCTTCCGAAGCTCCATAGCTCCGAAGGAGTCCCTTTGGGAGAATCCTCCATAGGAGTCCTTTGGACCTTAGGGAGAATGCCCGCCTGACGTATTCGGGTAGGCCTTTGGCAAAAGTGTCCTTTACTTAGCGTCTTGACGTCTCAGCGGTGAAAAAATTTCCTTATTATAAAATGGACATAATTTCAATAATATTAATAGCGGTAGGATTATCTATGGATTCGTTTGCAGTTGCAATTGCAAACGGATTAACAATCAGGGAACTGAATGCTAAAAGAATTCTTATAATATGCTTTTTCCTATCAGCATTCCAGGCTATAATGCCCCTGATTGGATGGTTTGCAGGCATGGGTGTAGAAAAATATGTTAATGAAATAGATCACTGGATAGCATTTGCGTTATTGTCCTTTATTGGTATTAAAATGATATATGAGGGTGTGAAAAAAAAAAATCTTTCAAAAGATTCCGAACTCCTGATATTAACTTTATTTGGTCAATCCTTTGCCACTAGCATTGACGCCTTTGCAGTTGGAATTAGTTTTGCCTTGTTGAACTTATCTATTATGACTCCTGTGTTAATAATTGGATTTGTCACATTTTGTTTCTCCTTAATGGGGCTATTTATTGGTAAACATTATGGAAAAACACTGGGGAAGAGTATTGATATATTTGGGGGATTAGTATTAATAGGTATTGGAATAAAAATTTTAATTGAACATTTGTATTTTCAGTAGGATAAAAAAACAATGAAAATGATATGAAAACAAAAATTAAAATATTTCAGGTAGACGCCTTTACAGATAAGGTATTTCATGGAAATCCGGCAGCTGTCTGCATTTTAGACAAATGGATTAAAGATGAAGAAATGCAAAAAATCGGATTTGAAAATAACCTGTCTGAAACAGCTTTCGTGGTTAAAAAGAATAGTGATTATGAGATCAGGTGGTTCACTCCCACCACTGAAGTTGATTTATGCGGACATGCTACACTTGCTGCTGCCCACGTATTATATGAATACTATAATTATCAACCTGAAAAAATAAATTTCCATTCTCACACCAGCGGATTGTTAACCGTTGAGAAGAAAAATAATTATTTAACACTTGATTTCCCTACTGACATTTACGAACGAGCTGACCCACCAGAAGCGTTGATTGCAGCTTTTGGAAAAACACCTCTTGAAACCTACAGGGGAAAAACTGATTACCTTTTAATATTTTCATCACAAAAAGAGATAGAAGAAATCAGACCTGATTTGAGTTTAATATCATCTGTCAACTGCCGTGGAGTAATTATTTCTGCACCCGGAACTGATACAGATTTTGTTTCAAGATTTTTTGCACCTCTGGCAGGAGTAAATGAAGACCCGGTTACAGGCTCCGCACATACCACACTAACACCATACTGGAGTAAAAAATTGGGAAAAACAAAATTAACAGCCAGGCAGATATCAAAAAGAGAAGGTAAATTAAAATGTGAACTACTTGGAGAAAGAGTGAAAATAACAGGCAAAGCTGTTACAGATCTAAAAGGTGAGATTAAAATATGAATTATTCTTTTATAAATTTCATCATGTAACTTGTATCGTCTTCAAGTACCTGGATTAAATAAACTCCTGCTGCTATTGTGGTAATATCTACCTGCACAACAGTACGGTTGTCTGAGATTTCACTAATTAATTGTCCTGAAACATCCAGGATTCTAATGGTCCGCTCAGCAATTTTACCATAAAAATCCAAAATAATAAAATCGGTTACCGGATTGGGGTAGAGGTTAAACCCGGCATCGTCTGGTAATTCAGATTTGAAGCTTAAAGAATTCAGTTTAAAAAGTGACCATAAATGAGGGTCGGGTATAACCCCTGTGACGGTTTTATCCATTGGTATTTCAAATACTTCCAGTGATTCATCCTGAAAAAATCTGACAAGCGTATCCTTATCAGTTCGGATTACGTTTAGCTCCAGCGGCATTTCAAACAACGAGGGGGTTGAAGATGAAGTTGTTTGAATTGATCTGATCCACAAAGTATCGCTTTTTTGTCCCCAGGTAATATCGTACAAGGGATATCCTTGTCCAAAATACCACTGATCAAAAAAATCCTGAAAGTCTTTTCCGGCCACATCTTCCAATACAGCTTTAAAATCGAGGCCGGTAGCTGTACTATCTGCATACCGGGATTGAAATTCCTGTAAAACCTGAAAAAACAGAGGGTCATCATCTAATTCAAACCGGATCATATGAATAATGGCACCCCCTTTTTTATACGATAATCTGTAATCGAATATCCTGCTAACATCACCCGCATCTTCAAAAGGGATATAAACTGACCCGGACGGTCTTTCCAGAGCATAAGAGTGAGCATCCTCCATCCATGCATCAGCGTCATCCTGCGAGGTCAGGTATTGATAGGCCAGATATTCAGCGTAGGAGGCAAACCCTTCATTGATCCAGATATCCTGCCACGTTGCACATGTGACATTATCTCCAAACCATTGATGTGCCAGTTCGTGACCCACAATACCAAACCTGAAATCTCTCATCGAAGACATGGTCTGATGTTCCATATAAGGGCCACCGGGAACAATACAATGCCCGTACTTTTCATTATAAAAAGGGTATAATGAAAACAGATCAGAATACAGAGTTATAAGGTCGCGTGTATTGTCAATCAGATCTTTATTCTGATTAAAATATTCCGGATTATTATAAATAAAATTCTGTATTAAAAGTGAATCGGTCCTGCCGGTCGGATGCGCATAAATGTTATATTCCTGATAATCTGCAACTGCGATTGAAATCAAATAATAAGCAATCGGGTAATTCGATTTCCACAGGTATCTGACTTTATTTCCCTGAACAGGTACCACTTCTTTTAATAATCCATTCGATCCTGCTAAAAGATCTTCATCAGTGGTAATGGCAACCTGAACCGAATCAGCCTTGTCAAGTAAATCCTGTTTACATGGAAACCAGTATTTTGAATAAAAAGGCTCTGAAAGTGTCCATGTAACTTTTTTACCCCAAATCTGATCCTGACCATTATTTAATCCATTATCACTAACCAGGCCATGGTAAAAGATTTTTACATTTATCAGAGACCCTGAATCGGGTACATTTACAAGTGACACAGAAACAAGATCACTCAGATGAGTAAAGGAGGTGATTTGTGAATTCACTTTCACAGAATCAACAATTAAATTACTGATTAGTTCAGCCACAAAAAGGTTTAAATCAGTAGTTGTTACTTCTGCCACAATTGTACCACTCCCCTTTATATTTGTTGATAAATTATTTACCTCAATATCAAGCATATAACTTTTTACATCATATTTCTCCATATCCTGGGAAGCAAGGCTCTCCTGTGCAGATATAGCAGAAGCAGGCATTCTGGTTATAAACTCTTTCGATTCAAAATGCTTCTGGGGAAAACCTTTCAACGAAAGTATTATTGCCAGTATAGCTATTAGTGTTACAGATTTCATTTTTATCTAAAAGTAAATAATTTTTTATTTTTTTGAGTAACGAAAGATGTATTGGTTCGTCATATTATTATAATAATCTTGTACCTTTCGAATCCATGTTCAGGAACAATCTTATAATTGCCTTACGAACCCTTGCAAAACAAAAAGGCTTTACATTTATAAACATAATAGGCCTGGCGATTGGGCTTACAGCGTGTATTCTCATTTTGTTATGGGTTCAGGATGAACTCTCCTATGACAGGTATCACCAAAATGCGAATCGTTTGTATATTGTAGGATTGGATGCTAAACTGGGTAATCAGGAGTTTAATGCCCCATCAACTCCTACACCGCTGGCATTTACCATGGTGGAAGAATTTGACCAGGTGGAACAGGCTACTCGTCTGTTACAGTCACGGCAAACCATTGTCAAATATAAAGACAGGATATTCAGTGAAAATAAGTTCTACTATGCTGATTCCACTTTCCTGGAGATGTTTACATTTCCATTAATACATGGAAACCCAAATACAGTTTTAGACAGACCTAACACAGTAGTTATCACAGAAAAAATTGCCACAAAGTATTTTGGGCGGGAAGATCCATTGGGGAAGACATTGAAAATCAATAATCAAACTGATCTTGAAATAACCGGTATTTGTAAGGAAGTTCCCCATAACTCACATATCAGATTTGAATTTCTGGCATCATATTCTCCATTGCAGAACGACCCGCATACAGCCTGGGGGTCGAATAATATTATTACTTATGTTCTTCTGAAAGAATCATATCAGCCAGAGGATCTAAATGAAAATTTCAGGTTATTGCTGGACACATACTTTGGCCCTCTCATTGAAATGGTAATGAATATTTCTTTGGATGAATTCTATAAAGGAGGCAACCGTTATTATTACTTCCTGGAATCCATCAAAGATATTCACTTACAAACCCGGATGTCGGAAGGTTTTGAAGGGAACAGCAAAATGATCTATGTATATGTACTGTCAATAATTGCATTTTTCATACTGGTTATTGCATGTTTTAATTTTATTAATCTATCAACTGCACGATCATCTTTAAGGGCGAAGGAAGTTGGAATCAGAAAAGTACTGGGATCAAACCGGAAATTGCTTATCTACCAATTTCTCGGTGAGTCTATGCTGCTTAGTTTTATTGCCATGCTAATTGCTGCTCTTTTCGTTGAGCTTTTATTGCCACAGTTCAACCAATTGTCGCAAAAAGAGCTTACATTCCAGATTTTCCGTAATCCATTAATCCTGCCCTCCATATTTGGACTAACTTTGTTTTCCGGACTGGTTGCCGGCAGTTATGCAGCATTTATCCAGTCATCCTACAATGTAATGGAAGTCCTCAAAGGCATTTTTTCCACAGGAATGAAATCAGGGTCACTCAGAAATGCACTGGTTGTTTTTCAGTTCAGTGTATCAGTTTTTCTCATCATTTGCACCTTCACCGTATTCTCGCAAATCAGGTATATTCATAATAAGGATTTGGGTTTCAAGGCTGATCAGGTTCTCATTGTAAACAAAATCGATCTTCTTAACAGTCAGCAAGATGTATTTAAACAAAGGATCCAAAATATTCCGGGTATAACTTCAGTTTCCATATCACGAAATATTCCAGGACGTGGTTTCAGTGGCAACGGCATCCTTATAGAAGGAGGAATAATTAGTGAAGTACATATTCTTGGCCGCTTCCTGGCTGATTACGATATTCTGGAAACGTTTGAATTAACTCTGCTTGAAGGCAGGTATTTTTCCCCGGATCGTCCAGGCGACTCAATAGCTCTCGTGATAAATGAATCTGCCGTCCAGTCTCTTACCCTGAATGATCCTTTAAATCAACGGTTGCTGGAACCTGCCGATTCAAATTTTACAAGACCTATCATCGGAATAGTAAAAGACTTTCACTTTTCTTCATTGCACGATAATATTCGTCCTCTTGCAATGGAAATAATCCCCTCCCAATCAGTGGGAAGATATTTAGTCATTAACGCATCAGGCACGCAACAACAGCAAATCATACATTCTGTACGTAAAGTTTGGGAAGATATGGTAATTGATCAGCCATTTGATTATTTCTTTATGGATGATGATTTTTATAGGGTTTATAAACAAGAGCAGAGACTGGGGACCTTATATACACTATTCTCTGTTTTGGCTGTTTTTATTGCCTGTTTGGGACTGTTTGGACTTACCTCATTCATAACAGAACAAAAAACCAAAGATATTGGGATCCGTAAGGCGATGGGGGCCGATGTGACAGGTATTGTTTTTCTGTTGTCAAAAGAATTTAACAAATGGGTATTGCTTGCAAACCTGTTTGCATGGCCGGCAGCATACTTTCTTATGAAAAACTGGCTTCAGAACTTTGCTTTTAAGGTTAATCTGAGTTTGGTATACTTCCTGGCAGCCGCCTTAATAACCCTTGTTATTGCTTTATTGACAGTAAGCTATCAATCTCTCAAAGCTGCATTAAAAAATCCTGCTGACAGCCTGAGGTATGAATAAGGGTGCCGGGACTAGTGACAAGTCAAAGGTCAAAAGTCAAAAGTGATATTGTGCTAATTATAAGGTGTATATAAAATATTTACCAGTCGTTTCATGCTTGACATGACACTAGCTGTTACTTACCTTTTTAAAGTATAAAAACTGAAAGACAACCTCTTA
>JAUWMO010000265.1 GCA_030613125.1 Bacteroidota bacterium
CTGCTGTAACCGGGCTTGACCAAAAAGTAAATTGCAAAAAATGTGGATATCAGGTAATTAACCCGGATTATTCATGATTAAATCATGAATATTTGACTTCATATTAATATTTTACTGAAAAAGAATTATAGTTTCCAGATGGGACTGGATTAACTATTGCCTGTTCTACCCTGGCCCAATTTGGTCCTTGTTTTATTTCCAGAATAAACTTATCAAGATTGATCTCTTCCCCTTCTGCTTCAATAAGTACTGATCCGTCACTCTCATTTTTCACAAATCCATTCATACCATGTTTTTCGGCTTCTTTAATTGCAAAGTATCTGAATCCTACATTTTGTACCCTGCCATATACCTTTATTCGTATACTTTTCATCATGCTATTTCAGATTGCCCAATGGAAAATAAAGATTTTTTAGCTGATGATGAAGGCTGATTGATCACTTTTGGGAAAGCTTACTTAGTTTTAAAAAGGATTTATCCATAGCTGACAAAAGATCTTTTTTTATTTTCCGGTAATGTGATTTTATTTCCTTTGGAGTTTTTATTTTGTCATAGTTATTAACACGATGTATCAGCTCATTACGGTACTTCACCATTTCTGTAATAATATCAAGTACTTTTTGTCTATTCTTTTCTTCATGTATAGTGAGATAGGTAAAACAATCTGACACAACCTCATAAGTCAATTCATTGATCTGTTTTTTAAGGTTTTTTCTGCTTGGCATAATGGTAAGTTTTGATCTTTCACCAAATATAATAAAACTTATCTTATAAAAGGCTGAGGTTAAGGCTAAGGCTAAGGTTTCTTAGCCTCTTCATGGCTCCAAAGAAGTCCTTTATGGGAGAGCCCTTTTCCCAAAGGCCTGCCCGACTTTTGGCGGGGATCCTCTTGGGAAAACAAATTATAATAAATTAATACACTTTTATGCTGATTTTTAAAATCTTAAGCATATTTTTTCTATTATAATTATCAAATGTGTTATTATTTTTCATTTTCATATACCACTTCTATTATCTTTGTTAATAGTTATATATTTATTTTCAATCATCTGATAGCCTTTCCTGATTATTTTTATTAATTCATAATCCGGTTCCAGGGTTACACTTCCTATTTTATACAAAGGCAACATACCCGGTGAGGTTCCTGAAATGAAAGCAGCATGAAAATCGTTGATCTGGTTACAATGAACTTTAATAAAATTCACAACAATATTTTTTATTTCGCAAACTTGCAGGATATATTTTCTGGCAATTCCGGAGAGTACCTCACCATCTGGTGCCGAAAAAATCTCATTGCCTTTTACAAAAAACACATTTGAACGGCTCCCCTCAGTAATAAAACCTTCGTCATTTACAAGCAATGCTTCATAAGCACCAGTATCAATCAATTTCTTAAAAATTGCGGAGCGTAAGTTTTGATTTATCACTTTGGCTGACGGGTATTCCCTTACTGCATGGTAAAGTATGGCAGGAACTCCACTGATGTACTTCTCCTCCTCAGGATAGTGATGTTCAATAAAATAGGACAGAAAATTTCCATGACTATCTTCCCCGGACTGGAAATTAAAAACGACCTTTACATTTCCAAAACCAATTTGATTCAGATCAAGCAATTTCTTTACTCTCAATTTAATTTCCCCGGCATCAAGCCATAGTTTTTTATGACGGATGGCTGCCGTATCTTTTAATCTTGCAATATGATCCTCAATAAACAGAGGGACACCTTCACTGATTTTAATTACTTCATAAATTGACTCACCGGTATAAACCAGGCTGGATCTAAACTCTTCGCATTTTAACTGATTATCATTTAAAAGAAATATATTCTGAAAACATTCGCTCATTTAGCCTTATTTAAATCAAATACTAAATATTAACAACCTTATATATCATTCGAAAATAAAAATAGTTTTTATTGATGAATAAACCGTGATAAACAATATTTGTTTAAAAAAATAATGGTAATCAATTATCTTTGTTCGCATATCATAATATGTATACAATCATTGATATAGAAACTACCGGCGGCCGCCCCCGTATCGATAAGATCATCGAGGTTGCGGTTTTTATTCATGATGGTTACAATATCGTTGAAGAGTTTGTCACTCTGATCAATCCTGAACAATCAATTCCATATTTAATTACAAGCCTTACTGGTATCACCAATGAAATGGTTGAGAATGCACCAAAATTTTATGAGGTAGCTAAAAAAATAGTAGAAATCACAGAAGGGCATTCGTTTATTGCTCACAATGCACGATTTGACTACAATTTCATAAGAGAAGAGTTCAAGCGACTGGGATACAATTATAAACGTGAAATTCTCGATACGGTTAAGCTAAGCCGAAGGCTCATTCCGGGGCTTCGATCCTACAGCCTTGGCAAACTGTGCAACGAAGTAGGGATAAAGATAAAAAACAGACATCGTGCTGCCGGTGATGCTCTTGCCACAGTCAAACTATTTGAATTATTACTCAGTCTCGATCATGTTAGAAGTAAAAAAATATTTCAAAATCCGGCTCTTTCAGACTTGCATCCATCGCTAAGCCCTGACACTGTTAGGGCTTTGCCGGAGGAAACCGGGGTTTACTATTTTTATGACGAAAAATATGAACTTCTTTATGTGGGGAAAAGCAAAAATATACATCAACGGGTCTACACACACCTGATGAACAAATCCTCCCAAAGAGCAATTGAAATGCGTGACAGGATAGCAGGGATCAGCTTTGAACTTACCGGTAGTGATCTGATTGCCTGTCTTCTTGAATCGGATGAAATTAAAAAACATAAACCGGTCTACAACCGGGCGCAAAG
This sequence comes from Bacteroidota bacterium, assembly GCA_030613125.1. Taxonomy (GTDB): domain Bacteria; phylum Bacteroidota; class Bacteroidia; order Bacteroidales; family VadinHA17; genus JAUWMO01. The sequence continues at coordinate 2,815 of JAUWMO010000265.1, forward strand.
AAGAGAAGCATCGTATGCAGGCATATTTTCATATACCGATGAAAACTGTTATTTAAGGTTTACTTTAAGGAAAAGTAAAGATGATCTGCCACTGGCAAGTTTTTCCTCCAATGAAAAAGCAAAGGATTTCCTTTCAAGGTTAACCGATGAGCATCATCTATGTCAAAAACTTACAGGCCTATATGATACTTCAGGCTCCTGTTTTCAACATCAGATCGGAATATGTTTTGGTGCCTGTGTCGGGAAAGAATCCTATGAGTCATATAATAGAAGAGCAGAAAAGGCAAAAAAAATGTTTGAGTACGAACATCATAACTTCCTCATCATCGATAAGGGACGTAATAAAGGAGAAAAGTCTGTGATAAAAATAGAGAATGGAAAGTATCTGGGCTTCGGGTATTTCGATGAGGAAGAAGTTGTTTATGACCTGGAAATATTGCATGATTGCATCCAATCCTTTTCTGATAACCGGGATGTGCAGGCCATAATAAAACGGCACTTAAAAAACAACAATGTAGAGAAGGTTCTGGCGTTTTAGAGTTAATATAAAAATCGACTTAAAGTTTCTATGTCTGTGATATTCCCCAGACAACAATAATTCATTTGTTAAGCTCACTCAGATGACATAATACACTTTTAGCCAAAGCATCATAATCATACCCTCCCTCCAGAAAAGATATGATTCTTCCCCTGTAAGAATTTGTTGAATTGACAATCATCTCTGTAAATGTACCAAACACATCCGGGCTGAGATCAACAGACGACAACGGGTCGGCCTTATTGGCATCAAATCCGGCAGAAATTAGTATAAACCCGGGAGCAAATGTTTTAACAGATGGAATCACTTCTTCTTTAAAAGCATTTAAATAATCCTGATCGTTACTACCGGCACTCATAGGGATATTCAAAGTAAAATTCTTTCCTTTCCCTCTTCCAATATCAGCACGGGCTCCGGTTCCGGGATAGTGCGGATATTGATGCAGGCTAATATAAAATACTGTATTATCCTCATAGAAACTCTTCTCAGTTCCATTACCATGGTGAACATCCCAATCAAGGATCATCACCTTATTTATTCCATGGACTTGCTGAAGATATTTTGCTGTAATTGCAATGTTATTAAAAATACAAAAACCCATTGATATTCCTTCTTCCGCATGGTGTCCGGGAGGTCTTACTGCACAGAATGCAGTCTTAAAATCTCCATTCATAATTTTATCGGCAGCTGTGATCCCGGCCCCGGCAGCCAGGCAGGCTGCTTCAAATGAAAGTGAAGATACAACTGTGTCCATTGAATCGAGAAATGGGCTGCCGGATTTAATCGTTTCTTGAACTCTTGTCAGATATTCCCTGCTGTGTATTCGTAAAATATCCTTTTCAGTTGCAGGTATAGGTTTAATCATTTCTATTTCAGAAAATAAACCTGAATTCTCAATAGCCTGGTTAATGGCTTCAAGCCTGCCTTTATTTTCAGGATGGTTTCCGGTCTCATGTTTCAAAAAAAGATCATCATACATATACAGAAGAGACATAATAATTTGGTTTTGTTCAAGATATTAAAATCAATACTTTTATTCAACCATTACAATTTAAGAAAATAAACCGAATCTGAAATGGAAAATGAAATACTTAGTACAAAGCGTAAGGCTCTTATCCTGAATCTTAACGACTCCATATATGGTACGCTTGCAGAAATAGGGGGAGGGCAGGAAGTAGCCAGGGCTTTTTTTCAGGCTGGCGGTGCCTCTGGAACAGTTGCTAAATCTATTTCAGCCTATGATAAAACTTTTAGTGACTCATTGTATAATGAAGGAGATGGGGGACGATATGTCTCAGAAAGCCGCCTTAAAAAAATGCTTGATAAAGAATTTAATGAACTACAGCATGTATTGGAAACAAGAATGGATCAGAATATGCGGTTCTTTGTATTTGCAAATACTGTAGAAATATTAAATTTTAAAAAGGATAATGAGGGTCATGGGTGGCTGGGTGTACGTTTCCAGCTCAGGCCTGGTTCACCGCCCAATGAAGTAATATTGCACGTACGTCTCATCGAGAATGACACATTACTTCAGCAGTATACACTTGGATCTCTTGGAGTTAACCTCATCTATGCCTGCTATTATTATAAAAACCGTCCAAACCTTTTCATGAAATCCCTGATGGACTATTTATCAAATGACAGGATTACAATAGATATGATAAAGATGACAGGTCCTGAATT
>JAUWMO010000327.1 GCA_030613125.1 Bacteroidota bacterium
TGAAATAATGGCTATTTTAGAAGAAAATATTGGGAATGCCAGTTCTTTGTTCATCAGGAAGACCCCCTCCTCCTTGAGTTTCTCAATAGTTTTCTGTTTTTGCCTGGCAAGGTCTCCAATTGTATATACAGGATCAATATCCTTTATGTTAAGAGAATAACCAAATATCTCATGAAATTCAATTTTTACATTGATCAGAACTTTTATTCCTGTTGATAATGGTCTTCCTGTTGTCGTCTCAAAATATGGTTTGAGCAATCTGAAAGTAAATGCCCAGATAGTTGCACGGGCTTTTGCTATGATGTTATCGGTGCTGGTATCTTTCTCAATTAATTCCAGATAACAGTGTCCGGTTTTATTTACATTCACTTCATTTATCTCTGCAATAACCCAAAATAAGTCAGGAAAGGAACCTTGAATTTGATCCTTAACCTTGTTGTTCAATTCATATAATGATATATTTTCCACGGGATTACTGCTCTATGCGTAAAATAATAATTTAATGCAGGCTTCTAAGCCGCACTTTGTCAAAGTTAGAAAATAACTCGAAAATTTCAGATTGCTGTTAACTAATCCGCTTCTGAATCAACCTCATATTTTAATAATCCTGTTGATGGAAATATTGTTACCTGAAGTGATTTTTAAAATATAGTTTCCTGAACTTAATTGTGTTAGGTTATTGAGTGTTGTAATAAAAACAGATGAACCCATAGAATCATATGATTCTTTTTTGATGAGTTGCCCAAAAGAGTTAAAGAATTCAATAGTAACGTTATCATTTGGTTCTTTCTGAAGTATAATATTCAGATGGTCGGTGAAAGGATTGGGATATACAGATGCACTGCCCTTCTGATCATAAGAAATCATAACCTTAAGATAGTTGTATGCAAGTGCAAAATCTGGTGTTCCATGACCAATACTGGTATTAGGAGCTGAGAAGTTCAAAGCGCTACTAATTATAGCCTTCGATATTGTCAGACTATTTTGCTCCGGGAATGATTGCCAAAGGCATGCAGCCAGTCCAGCAATTACAGGGGATGAAAAAGATGTTCCATTACCTCTGTTAATTTCTCCTGTTATTCCCTGGAATGCATTTGCAACACCCATAGCAGTAATATCAGGTTTAATCCGTTCGTCAGCAGATGGACCGAATGAACTGAAGATAGCTTTTCTATTCAGGGAATCAACAGCACCAATGCCAAGAACGTTTTCAGCATCTGAAGGAGCAATGAGATAATGCCATGGTTTATTTCCCTCATTTCCAGCACTAACCACAACCAGCATCCCCTTCGATGCAGCCATTGTTGCACCTCGGGATACACGAGTGGTTTTACCATCCATATCGGCATACGTGTGATTCATCTCAGGATCATCAAACACATAGTATCCCAGAGAAGAGTTAATTATATCAGCTCCTACACTATCTGCGAATTCAGCGGCGGCAATCCAGTTATCCTCTTCAACAAGGAATTCACTGGAAGTATCTTCCGATCGCAAAAGCCAATAAGATGCTTTAGGTGCAGTACCGACTAATTGCTGTGGAATATTCCCGCCCATAATAGACAAAACATACATGCCATGTGGATGGGCTTCATATATTTCATAATCATCATCAACAAAATTCCGGGTACCAAGAATTCGGGAATTCATCCATAAACTGTCAAAAGCGGGCAGTAGATTCACATGGTAAAATCCTGCATCAATCACAGCTATTACCAAACCCTGGCCACAAAAACCACGATCATGAAGAAACTGTCCATTGCAAAGGTATATCTGCTCCCTGGCAAAACCGTAATCAGATATCGTTACAGGTGTTGTTTCATATGGGCTGAATTGGAATTTTGATATTGCCGATTTCGTAACAGGAGTTCCATATACTTTCTGTTTCTCAACTATAAATTCAAAGGATTCAAGTGAATCAATCAGAAGGGAATCAGTGGATTTAATAACTGCTGAATTAAACCACTTTGAAGTATAAAGAATTTCAACTCCAAGATTTAATAAACTATCAATATATAATTGTGTTACCGGCAGGTCTGATTCAACAATGTTTATATTTTGTTTGGATCTTCTTTCCAAACTGCGTGATGACAGAAACTCCTCAGGACGGTCAACGCTGTACTCATTGTTAGCTTTGTCCCTGAATTTCACCCAGTATTTGTTTTTTTGTGAATGAGCGAAATTCGAAAACATGATTAATAAAAACATTAGCGTAATAGATATGTATTTTTTATTAATCATTCAGATGATGTAGAATTGTTGTTTAAAATTGAAAATTCCAAAAACAGAAGCCTTGCTACCAGGATCACTTTTTTCTAAAAATGAAATCATTTATATCAGGTTCTTTAATTTTACCTTTATTTTTTTCAAATTGTTCCATGGCCTTTTCAAATTGTTTGTCAATCTCGTTTTGATTTTCAGGAAGACCATTTATATAGTTAATCGTTTTCTCTTGCCTGGTTTGGGGATTAATATGTGTCCATGTTCCAACACGCTTATCATTCTTATAAGTTCCGTATATTTCTTTACCGCCATCAGGATAATATGTTATAAATGGACCATCAAGTTTTCCATCAATGTACCTGGATTCGAGTTGTAATTTTTCATTAGAGAACCAGATTTTCCATGTACCGTTCTTTATACCTCCTTTCCATGATATTTCCTGTGATATATTTCCATTTTCGTAATATTTCCTTACAAGGCCATCTCTTTTTCCATCAATATAAGGTTCTATTGAAGATAAATGTCTCCCATAATAGGAATAAAATTTCCAAATGCTGTCTCTTTTACTACCGATATATTTGCCTTCTGCTGTTAACTTCCCGTTTTGATAATAAAATTGTATAAAAGAAGTTATACCATCTTCCCGGTATGTCATTATCGATTGTAATGATTGATCTTCATAATATCTGCGAAATTCTCCTGTAGGATTATCGTTAATGAATTGACCTGTATACCTTATATTTCCGTTAGGATAAAACTTCTTCCAAAATCCTTGTTTAAGGTTATTTTTGTCAACCTGGTTGAAAATTGTATCTTTTTTTTCAGGTTGCACCTGTGAAATTGAGAGCTGTGGGGCTAGTAGAATTATTAAAATTAAGATTTCTTTTATTTTCACGACTGCAGGATTTTTCAAATAACGATTTTTATTACATAATTGTTTTTCAAAGTAGTAAAAATATAAAAAAGCCCCTGAAATCAGGGGCCTTTTATATGATATGTTTAAGATATTATTTTACTTCTTCAAAGTCGACATCAGTTACTTCATTATCTCCGCTTTTCTTTTCTTCTTGTGTGCCAGCATCTTGTGAAGTAGCCTGATCGGTAGTCTGACTAGCTTTGTACATTTCTTCAGAAGCAGCTTGCCAAACATTATTCAGTTCGGTTGTGGCTTTTTCAATTGCGGCTAAATCCTTATTCTTGTGTGCTTCTTTTAGTGCCTCAAGTGTTTTCTCAATTGGCTCTTTTTTATCAGCAGGCAGCTTATCACCATACTCTTTCAATTGTTTTTCGGTCTGGAAAATCAAGCTATCTGCAGTATTTATTTTATCAGCATACTCTTTTGCTTCTTTATCGGCTTGTTCATTTGCTTTGGCTTCTTCTTTCATCCTGTTGATTTCTTCGTCAGTCAGGCCTGAAGAAGCTTCGATCCTGATGTTTTGTTCTTTACCTGTACCCTTATCTTTAGCAGAGACATTCAATATCCCATTTGCATCAATATCAAATGATACTTCTATCTGGGGAACGCCACGTGGTGACGGTGGGATTCCATCCAGATGAAATCTTCCAATGGTTTTATTACCCTGGGCCATTGACCTTTCTCCCTGCATTATATGGATTTCCACCGAAGGCTGGTTGTCAGCCGCGGTAGTAAATGTTTCGGTTTTCTTTGTCGGGATAGTTGTGTTTGCTTCTATCAACTTGGTCATT
>JAUWMO010000232.1 GCA_030613125.1 Bacteroidota bacterium
AAGGAAAAAAATGGTAAATGAAAACAGAATTGATTGGGCTATGGGGGAATTACTGTCATATGCAACATTGCTAATCGAGGGGCATCCCATCAGGATCAGTGGACAGGATAGTGAAAGAGGAACCTTTTCACACCGGCATTCTACTTATATTGAGGAAGAATCAGGAGAAAAATACTACCCGTTAAAACATATCTCATCAGAACAAGCTGATTTCAACATCTATAACTCTCCCCTGTCAGAATATGGCGTACTGGGGTGTGAATACGGGTATGCACTGGCACAATCAAATGGCCTGACAATTTGGGAAGCCCAATTTGGTGATTTTTATAATGTTGCCCAGGTGGTTGTAGACCAGTATATTAGTTCAGGTGAAGAAAAATGGGGATTAATGAATGGGTTAGTATTGTATCTTCCACACGGTTTTGAAGGCCAGGGTCCGGAACATTCATCAGCAAGGATGGAAAGATTTCTCTCACTTGCTTCAAGAAACAATATGCAAATTGTACAACCAAGTACTCCGGCAAATTTATTCCATGTTCTGCGCCGTCAGATGACCAGAAAATTCATGATACCAATGATTGTTTTTACGCCAAAAAGCCTGTTGCGGCATCCAATGTGCGTATCAGGTCTTGAGGACCTTGAGAAGGGCAAATTTATGGAAGTAATTGATGATCAGGATGTTGATAGTGACAAAGTGCTAAGAGTTGTATTTTGTACCGGAAAAGTATACTACGACCTGTTAAAGAAAAAAAATGAACTGAAGGCCAGGGATATAGCCTTAATAAGAATTGAACAACTCCATCCTTTCCCGTATGAAGAAATTGACAAGATTAAAAAGAAATACAAAAACGCTATCCTGCATTTATGGGTCCAGGAAGAACCTGAAAATATGGGTGCATGGAAATATATGCGGGATGAATTCAGGGGAATTGAACTTGTACCTGTTGCCAGACTTGCCAGTGGTAGTCCGGCAACCGGGCTTCATGGATTACATGAAATGGGTCAGAATGAGATTGTTGGAAAAGTATTTCGTAATTGCACATGTGAGTTGTTAAATAAATACTGCGGACTCCAGTGTGTTGAAGGAAAATCACGTAAAGAGATTCTGAAAGTTCATCAATACCTGGATTTTGAATCAAAATTTACAATATAAGGGAAAAATATACTATATCTTTATTCATAACAAAAAGCTATTTGTATATCTTTTTTTTAGGTTTATTTTTTTATATAGAACTATTATCACTTTAGTCACTTTAGTCACTTTAGACATTATAAACACATAATATAGAGCTCAAACATATGATTATTGACATAAAGATACCCAGTCCGGGTGAATCTATAACAGAAGCTGAAATTGCAACCTGGTTTATAAATGAGGGAGATTACGTAGAGAAAGATCAGGAGTTAGCTGAAATTGAATCCGATAAAGCCACACTACCTCTTCTTGCTGAGGAAAGCGGCAAAGTAAGCGATTTAGCTCCGGTTGGTGATCCCATTGCTGTAGGCAGTGTTGCCTGTAAGATCGATACGGCTGTAAAAGAGACAAAAAAAGCTGATACTGAGATTACTAAAGAACCTCTGCCTGTTAAGGAAATTAAGGCTGAGGCTAAGGCTGAGGCTGAAAAAGAGGGAAAAACTGAAAAGGTGAAAGTTACACCTGTTGCTGGTAAAATGATGAAGGAACTTGACCTTTCGATTGATGACATTATTAATGGATTGCGCAGGATTACAAAAAGTGATGTGGAAATGGCTATATCCAAACCTGTACAAGATTCAGAGAAAAGTGTTAAAGCTGATTTTACAAGGAAAGTCACCAGAGAGTCAGAAACAAAAAAGATGTCTCAGTTACGTAGAAAATTAGGTGAACGGCTTGTAGCAGTAAAAAATGAGACTGCAATGCTCACTACTTTTAATGAAGTGGACATGAGCGAAATAATCCGTTTGAGGAAAAGCTATCAAAAACAGTTTCAGGAAAAGCATGGAATAAAATTGGGTTTCATGTCCTTTTTTACCAAGGCGGTAACACTGGCCCTCATGGAATATCCACAGGTTAATTCTATGATTGATTGTGAGAATTATATTGCTCATAATTACTCTGATATTGGCATTGCTGTGCAGGCAGATAAGGGGTTAATGGTTCCCGTTATCAGGAATACAGAAACACTCACTCTTGCCCGGATAGAGGAAAAAATCCTGGAATTGGCTGAAAAAGCCAGAAAAAACAGGATTAGTATGGACGATATGTCAGGAGGAACTTTTACCATTACAAATGGTGGGGTCTTTGGTTCTATGCTCTCCACTCCTATTCTTAATCCTCCTCAGGCAGCCATTCTGGGGATGCATAACATTGTTGAACGGCCCGTAGCCATAAATGGAAAAGTTGAGATCCGGCCCATCATGTACCTGGCTCTGTCATACGACCACCGGATAATTGATGGCAGGGATTCTGTGAAATTTCTTGTTAAAGTGAAAGAGCTTATTGAGGATCCTGTTCAGATGTTATTTATGGGTCAGGAACCTGATAAAGCACTCCTGGATATCTGAGCTGAAAACAAATAAATTCAACCGGTATGAAAAAAGATTCTTTTGTCCTGATCCTGTTTTTGGTTTTAATTGCTTCTGCATATAGTCAGAAGAGTGTTTCTGTTAAAAATCTTAAGGATTTCATTGCTAAAAACATGGAAAGCTATGAGTCACTTTACCTCGACCTGCACCAAAATCCCGAACTTTCGTTTCATGAAAACAGAACTTCAGAAATAATGGCATCGAATCTCAAGCATCTGGGATTTGAAATTACCAGGAATTTTGGTGGAAACGGAGTTGTAGGAATCTTGCACAATGGGAAAGGGCCGGTGATTATGTTACGAACAGACATGGATGCGCTGCCAATAATTGAAAAAACCGGCCTTCCTTATGCCAGCAAGGTTGTATTTCAAAATGATGCTGGTAAAAGTGTAGGTGTTATGCATGCTTGTGGGCATGATGCTCATATGAGTGTATGGACCGGCACAGCCACCGTTTTGACCAAATTTAAGCATAATTGGAAAGGAACACTGATTATGATTGCCCAACCGGCAGAGGAAATGAGCGGAGGTGCAAATGCTATGATAGAAGACGGTCTTTTCAGGAAATTTCCTGTCCCCGATTATGCTCTGGCACTTCATGTTGATCCGGAACTGGAATCGGGAGTCGTTGGTTATTTTCCTGGTTCATCGTTTGCAGGTGTGAGCTCCGTTGATATACATATTTATGGCATAGGAGGCCATGGAGCCTATCCACACAGGACAATTGACCCTATTGTTCTTGCAGCAAGAACCGTACTTGATATCCAAACTATAGTGAGCAGGGAGATCTCTCCTTTAAACCCGGCCGTGATAACTGTTGGATCCATTCACGGTGGGACCAAACATAACATTATTCCTGATGAAGTTATTATGCAATTAACTCTAAGATTTTATAAAGAAGAGATTTATGATCAAATGATAGAAGCCCTTAAAAGAATAACCAGGGGGATTGCAGCTTCGGCGGGATTGCCTGAGGAAAAATATCCAAAGGTTATGGTTACTGATCAATACACATCTCCGGTTTACAATGATCCGGATCTGACCCGAAAAGTGGTTGGATACATGAAGGAAACCCTTGGAGATGAACAGATAATAAAAATTGACCCGCTTATGGCAGGATAAGATTTTGGGAAATTTGGAAGGACTGAGGATAAAGTACCGATTATGATGTTCATGCTTGGCAGTGTTGAACATGAAAAAATGAAAGAGCACATTGAAAGGGGAACACCCTTGCCTTCATTACATTCGCCTTACTTCGCACCTGATTATCATAAAACTATTGAAACGGGTATTCTGGTTATGAGTTCTTCAGTTATAAGGCTTTTTGGTAATAAATAATAAATTAGTAAATCAGTAAATAAAATGAAAAAACCATTTTTCTATTTGTTATCAATTCTATGTATATTCTCCACTGCAAACGGTCAGGACCGTATTACAGGCCTGAATTTTGCCACCAGGTCGGAGGTAATTGCGCAGCATGGAATGGCCTGTACAAGCCAGCCTCTTGCCACACAGGTAGCTCTCGATATTCTCAAAAAAGGGGGCAATGCAGTTGATGCGGCTATTGCTGCCAATGCAGTTCTGGGATTAGTGGAACCTACCGGAAATGGTATTGGAGGCGACCTGTTTGCCATTGTCTGGGATGCAAAATCAAAAAAGCTATATGGTTTGAATGCCAGCGGCCGCTCACCTAAATCGCTAAGCTTAAACTATTTCAAAGAAAAAGGCTACAAGAAAATCCCATCACATGGACCATTACCGGTCTCAGTGCCTGGCTGTGTTGATGGTTGGTTTGAGCTACACAATAAGTTTGGAAGCCTCCCCATGAAGAAGATACTTGAACCTGCTATTAACTATGCAAGAAATGGATTTCCTCTTTCTGAATTAATTGCCTATTACTGGCAAGGAAGTTCCCGGTCATTGAAAAAATATCCAAATTTTGAAGAAATATTTATGCCAGGAGGAAAAGCTCCCGCAAAAGGTGAAGTTTTTAAGAATCCATACCTTGCCAATACCCTTGAACAAATTTCAAAAGGTGGACGTGATGCTTTTTACAAAGGAGAAATAGCAAAAACCATTGACAACTTCATGAAGGAACAAGGAGGTTTTTTATCTTATGAAGATTTAGCTTCTCACACATCAGAATGGATTGAACCTATTTCTGTAAACTACCGGGGGTATGATGTTTGGGAGCTTCCTCCAAACGGACAAGGCACAGCAGCACTTCAGATGCTTAACATACTGGAAGGATATGATATCAAATCAATGGGATTCGGAAGTTCAGAATATATACATTTTTTCACCGAGGCAAAAAAACTGGCTTTTGAAGACAGAGCAAAATATTATGCAGATCCGGCATTTAATCAGATCCCATTAAAGCAGTTACTTTCTAAAGATTATGCTACTAAAAGAAGAGAATTGATCAGACACAACCGGGCTGCACGCAGTTATCCGGCAGGTGAACTTGAACAAGGAAATACAATATATCTTACGGTTGCTGACCAATGGGGGAACATGGTTTCTCTTATTCAAAGTAATTACCGTGGCATGGGATCGGGAATGGTACCTCCAAAGTTGGGTTTTATACTTCAGGATAGAGGGGAATTATTTAGTCTTGATGAAAGTCATATGAACTGTTTTGCTCCCGAAAAAAGGCCTTTCCATACTATTATTCCTGCATTTATTACAAAGGACGGCAATCCCTGGATAAGTTTCGGTTTAATGGGAGGCGCTATGCAACCACAAGGCCACACACAGATAGTTGTTAACCTTGTAGATTTTGGCATGAACCTTCAGGAAGCTGGTGATGCACCCAGGATCAGGCACAGCGGATCATCACAACCAACTGGTGAAAAAATGACAAACGGCGGGATTTTATATCTGGAATCGGGCATTGATTATGAGACAATCCGAAACCTGGTGAGCAAGGGGCATACAATTCAATGGGTCAAAGGTGGATTTGGAGGTTATCAGGCAATAATGTGGGATGCAAAAAATAAAGTATATTATGGTGCATCTGAATCAAGGAAAGACGGACAGGCTGCGGGGTATTAGGAAGGATGATTTATGAACGATGAAGGATGAACCTTTGAGTGTTGAGTGTTGAGTGTTGAAT
>JAUWMO010000190.1 GCA_030613125.1 Bacteroidota bacterium
CGGACAGCGACAGCATGCGGGCAGGCACGAGCGATAGCGAGTAAATAACAGGGAGCGATAGCGACCTAATGACTAGTAATGACAGCAAGAGCTTTGCCCGAGCATATAACTTGATCCCGATTAGCTGGAAAGTAATTAATCAGGCTCCTAATGTAGCTACCATCACAGCTTTTATGGTATGTAGTCTGTTTTCTGCCTGGTCAAATACTATTGAATGTTCCGACTCAAATACCTCATCTGTAACTTCCATGGCCTCCAGTCCAAACTTTTGATAAACATCTTCACCTACTGTTGTTTCACGGTTATGAAATGCAGGCAAACAATGCAGGAATTTAACTTTTGGATTTCTTGTCATTTCTAACACTTCCATATTCACCTGATATGGTTTGAGAAGGTTGAGTCGTTCCTCCCATACCGATTTTGGTTCTCCCATTGACACCCATACATCTGTATATAGAAAGTCGACGTCATTAACACCAGATTTAACATCATCGGTTATAGTTATTTTAGCGCCTGTATTCCTGGCAATCTTAAGGCATTGGGTCACAAGTTTTTCGTCTGGCTGTATTTTTCCGGGGGCTGCAGCTCTGAAATCCATTCCCAGTAAAGCCGCTCCAGCCATTAAGGAATTGGCCATATTATTTCGTGCATCTCCAAGATAACAATAACTGATTTTATCGATAGGTTTGTTTGAATGTTCAATCATGGTTAAAAAATCAGCCAACACCTGTGTTGGATGAAATTCATCTGTCAATCCGTTCCAAACAGGAACCCCTGAGTACTTCGCAAGTTCTTCCACCTTTTCCTGCCCAAAACCCCTATATTCAATACCGTCATACATTCTTCCCAACACACGAGCAGTATCTTTCATTGATTCTTTATGTCCTATCTGAGAACCTGAAGGTCCAAGATAGGTAACATGCGCACCCTGATCAAGAGCAGCAACCTCAAAAGCACAACGTGTCCTTGTAGATGATTTTTCAAATATTAAAGCAATATTCTTTCCAACCAATCGGGGTTGTTCTGTACCTGAATACTTTGCCTTTTTTAATTCAACTGCCAGATCCAGTAAAAACCTGATTTCTTCAGGAGTAAAGTCAAGCAGTTTTAAAAAACTACGATTTTTCAGATTAGACACCATTTTGCAAATCTATTTAACTGTTAAACATGAACCTTATAAATGTAAGCCTGATCAATCTTCATAGTGTAATGTGATCTTTGTTCCAAATGATCTGTCCTCTAATTTTGTGGCTTCTGTAATAACGCTCTTCTTTCCCCCCTGTTCCACAAAGTATATAGCAGCCCTGATCTTTGGAGCCATGCTTCCTTTAGAGAACATTCCCTGTTCAAGGTAATCAAGGCAATCCCTTTTATCAAGGAACTCCTTAACCTCCTGGTTTTCTTTTTTGTAATTGATGTAAACATATGGGACATCAGTTAACATATAAAACTCATCAGCATGTATCCTTGCTGCCATAAGGGAAGAAGCAAGGTCTTTATCAATAACAGCTTCTGCAGGTCTTACAACATCATTTTCGTCAAGATAAACAGGAACACCTCCTCCACCGGCTGCAATTACAATATTCCCATTAACCGCCAGGTCCCTGATCACTTCTTCATTAATGATCCTGACCGGCTGTGGGGAAGGGACCACCCGTCTCCATCCACCTTCAGATTTAACTTCTTCCTTAAAAACCCATCCCTTGTTTTTATTTAACTTATCTGCCTCATCTTTTGAATATATCTTCCCAATTCTCTTTTGTGGATCATTGAATGCCTGATCATCTTTATTAACTATAACCTGCGTAACCAGGGTGACAACATTTTTATTTATATGATGCTTCTTAAGAATATTTATAAGCATCCTTTCTATCATATACCCAATGCCACCCTGTGAATCGGCAACACAAATATCCAGTGGCATTTGCGCAATTGAATACATTTGTTCTCCTGCATCATTACGCATTAAAATGTTTCCAACCTGAGGGCCATTACCATGGGAAAGAACCAAATTATAATCTTCATTAATAAGGTATACTATATTTTCGAGGGTTTCAGTAGTATTTTGCTCCTGTTCTTCAATCGTTCCCACCTGATTCCCCCTTAACAAAGCATTACCCCCTAATGCTACAACAGCCAACTTGCTCATATTAAGCTATATAAATCCATATTTGAAACTTTACAAATCTATGAAAATTTTTTATCACTGAAAACTTCACCATATAATTCATTTCTGACATGATTTTAAAGAAGAAAGGTCCTCCAATAAAATAATTGATAAAAAGCAACTAATGGATAGATTATTTTGTCTATCTATTTTACAAAGCTTCATTATCATTGAAATTAGGGAATTGAACAAAATTTGTTATTTTTAATGGTAAGAATTAAATATATTTTTTAATTTTATAGGCTCCAGGGGCAATATCATACTCTATTGAAAATCAGAATATTACATATTTCACTTTTTATCCTGATTACATTCTTTGTAACTTGTACAAAGAGTTCTGATCCACTATACTCAAATGAAGGGGAAATACATTACAACATTGTTTATATTGAAAATGAGCTTAAAAAGGTTTCAACAGACATGTTACCCAAAAAAATGATATTAAGATACAAGAATGATGCTTATAGTTTTGAGATTGAGGGTTTTTTCGGACTATTTAGCATTACAAACATTATTAATCCTAAGAAATCACGTAGCGAAACTCAGCTATCTGTTCTTAACAAAAAGTTTTATTATGAGGGTAAACTCAATGAAACAGCAATAGGTTTTGGATCGATGCCGGAGATGAATACTGAATATACGGGAAAAACGAAAAAAATATGTGGAATTGAATGTCAGCAAATCCTGGTTAGTTTCCCGGGTTATATAAAAGATACATTGGAAGTTTACTATACTGATCAAATTCCAATTAATAACTCAAACCGAACCACACCTTACAAAGATATTGATGGTGTGCTGATGGAATTTTACCTTCAGTTACATAATATAGAATTAAAACTTACCGCAAATGCTGTCTATGAGAAAAAGATCCCAGGTTCCGTATTTGAAAGAAAAGGAGATTATAGAAAAGCCAGTAGGGCATATATAGAAGCGGTCCTTTTCAAACTTCTTGATACTGAATAGATATACTTTATTGTTTTAATGTTTTTTCCATTTGTCAGCAGATTTTTTATATTCACGACTAATTAAGAGAAAAACCTGCCTGATTGGAAGCGTTTAATTAACTTTGGTCGAAATTTGTTATCGGCAACGTAAAATTTAGTAAAAATCCATCCTCTATGAAGGTAGCTTTGAATTGCACCCATTGGGCGCTTTATTAATAGTGATCAAGGAATGATGGAAAAATGGAAAAATGGAATCTCGAACCCGATAGTTATCGGGTTTCGGGAGAAAAAATTGTTACTTTCAAAGACTCGAACGGGGTACATTTCCAACAATCCAATATTCCAACATTCCAATAATTTATATCATGTAATGTATATTAGCAGTAATAAAATTGTTAATTAATGAGAAAGAAGAGAAAACCTAAGCAGAAAAGTAAGAAACCTGAAGGAAAAATAATGGGTTTTCTGAGAGATGAAAGGGTAAAATTGGCAACCGGGATTTTTTTTATTTTACTTGGCCTGTACCTCCTTCTTGCCTTAATCTCCTATTTATTTACCTGGAAAACAGATCAGAGTTTTGAGTATTCACAAATTTTTTTATCTCCCGATATACAGGTTGAAAATTGGGCGGGTAAAACAGGTGCCTTTATAGGTAACCTGATGATAAATAAATGGTTTGGAATAGCATCTTTTTTCATACCAGCTCTTTTCCTGATAACCGGTTTCAGAGCCTTAAACATTAAGCTTCTTCCTTTAGGAAAGGTTTTCAGGGTAAGTATTATTGGTATTATACTTGTTTCAGTAAGCCTCGGTTACCTGGCAGGCAGCCAGGCAAGTATGCTTGGCAGTGGTCCTGGTGGCGGGCATGGCTATATTGTTAGCCTCTGGCTCAATTCAGTTCTGGGGAAAGCAGGTACTGGTTTTCTGCTTTTATTCCTGAATTTTGCCTTCCTTCTTTTTTCTTATAAACCTGCCATCCTATGGTTCACTGGAAACAAACATAAAAGGAAGGATGAAGATATTTTCTATTCAGATCATGATGATCCTGATAATGAAATTGATATCAGCACAGTTAAAGGTGAGAAACCAAAGGAATCTTATTATGAAGCTACTAAAGAATCGGGAGATCCGCATCTGGCATTTACCACTAAGACTGTTGGAAAAAACAAGTCTGATGATTTGAGTGAAAAAGGAAGTGATGTTGAATTAACTATTGAAGAGAAAAAGGAAGAGGAAAATGTAGCCGGAAAAGACATAAGGCCCCTTCATCAGGAAAATTATGATCCAACCCTTGACCTCCCAGGTTACCTGCCGCCTACTATTCAGCTTCTTGAGGATCATTTTTCTGACAATTCTCACGTAAGCAAAGAAGAATTACTTAATAATAAGAACAAGATTGTTGAAACCCTCAGTCATTACAAGATCGAGATAAGCAAAATTAAAGCTACTATCGGTCCAACTATCACTTTATATGAGATTATACCCGCCCCTGGCGTTAGGATATCAAAAATTAAAAACCTTGAAGATGATATTGCGCTCAGCCTTTCAGCATTAGGTATCAGAATTATTGCTCCTATCCCTGGCAGAGGCACAATCGGTATCGAAGTCCCAAATCAGAATCCTGAAATTGTATCAATGAAATCCATGATCACTGCCCGCAAATATCAGGAAACAGATTTTGAATTACCAATTGTCCTTGGAAAAACCATTTCGAATGAGGCTTATATGTTTGACCTGACGAAAATGCCTCACTTATTGGTTGCAGGTGCCACCGGTCAGGGGAAATCTATTGGGTTAAATGTGATAATAGCTTCATTACTTTATAAAAAGCATCCGGCTGAGCTGAAATTTATTTTTATAGATCCAAAAAAAGTTGAACTTGCTCAATACACAAAGATTGAAAGGCATTTTCTTGCGAAACTGCCGAATATTGAAGAGCCAATCATTACAGATACGCAGCAGGTGATCAATACCCTTAATTCACTTACAATCGAAATGGATGAAAGGTATGATCTTATGAAAAAAGCACATGTCAGAAACATCAAAGAATATAATGATAAGTTTATAAACCGGAGATTGAGTCCGGAAAAAGGGCACCGTTACCTTCCTTATATTGTTCTGGTTATCGATGAATTTGCAGACCTTATAATGACAGCCGGCAGGGAATTGGAAACCCCTCTTGCACGGATCGCTCAGATTGCAAGGGCTATTGGTATTCACCTTGTGATAGCTACACAGCGTCCGACTACAAATATTATAACCGGTGTAATCAAAGCAAATTTCCCGGCCCGATTAGCCTTCAGGGTTACTTCCATGATTGACTCCCGAACAATACTAGACACCCCCGGAGCAAACCAGCTGGTAGGAAGAGGTGACCTGTTAATCAGTGCCGGAAGCGATTTGACCCGAATCCAGTGCGCTTTTATTGATACACCTGAGATAGAAAGGATAACTGATTTCATCGGATCACAAAGAGGATATCCAACAGCTCTCCTTCTGCCTGAATTTGCCGGAGAGGAAGGTCTCAATTCCAGTGACATAGACCCTCTGCAAAGAGATTCCTTTTTTGAAGAAGCTGCCAGGTTGGTTGTACTACATCAGCAGGGATCAACTTCCCTTATACAGAGGAAATTATCTATTGGATATAATCGTGCCGGAAGGATAATTGATCAACTTGAAGCTGCCGGAATTGTTGGTTCTTTCGAAGGCAGCAAAGCCAGGAAAGTCCTGTTTGCTGATGAATATGCTCTGGAACAATATTTGAATGAATTAAGTAAAGAGTCAACGAAATCGTAATAACAAATGACAACAGTAAATAATATTGGTGCTTTATTGATCTTAATACTTGGAGTAATAATACCTGTAACTGCACAGGAAGAAGACCCTGTTGCCGGTAAGATACTTGATGATTTCAAGGCCAAGATCCAATCCTATCCTGCTATCCAGTCAGAATTCAGGTTTACAATTATTGATATGAAAGAGAACTCTGAGTCATCTCTTGAGGGTAAATTATCAATGAAGGGAGAAAAATATGTTTTGAAAATGGGAAACATGGAAATTTATTATGATGGCCAGACTATCTGGAGCTATCTCCCTGAAGAACAGGAGGTAAATATTAACGAATCTTCAGAAATCACCGAAGGGGAGGGTTATTTTGATAATCCTATGCGATTCTTCACACTTTATAAAAAAGATTTTTTCTACAAGTTTATTGATGAGCGAACGACTGAAGGTAAAACAATGTATATAATCGATCTTTATCCCAAAGACCTTGAAAAAGGCGTTTCCAGAATCAGGATACTTATTGTAAAGCAGGATCTGAGCCTTTATTCAGCAAGGTGTTTTGGGAAAGATGGTATGCATTACCTTTTATATATGACCAACATGACATCAAAACCTTTACCTGATTCCTGGTTCAGGTTTGATCCTTTAAAACATCCGGGAATTGAAGTGATAGATCTGAGGTAATTTTAAATTGTGGACTGTGGATTGCGGACTGTGGATTGTGGATTGAGAACTATGAAGGGGCAAAAGGCGAAAGGCGCAGGGCGAAAGGCGTAAGGCGTATGGAAAAGGGCTAACATATAACGGTTAACGAATAA
>JAUWMO010000209.1 GCA_030613125.1 Bacteroidota bacterium
GGATGAGGTTTTGGAAATTACCCGCAAGGCACCGATTTGCCCCAAATCTCCAATAAGTGAAGAATGCATTCCCGATACAAAATATTCATATTCATCATTACCTGTATAATTGTCAAAAGGAAGAATTACAATTGATTGTATCGCCTCGGCAAGTTTTTTTTGATCGTCTTTGAATTTAAGCAACCGTAGCTGTGTTGGATTGAGACGACCAGGATTTGCCAGGGTAAATATTATGATAGATAATGCAATTATTCCATTTATTGATTGCAGAATGATCGCTTTCCGGGTAAATTTCTGTTGAAACCAGGTATGTATAAGGATAGCAGGCAATCCGAATATCACCAATAGGATAGGGACGTCCAGGATGGCTGCATTCAGGTCATATTTATCGATCAGGAAATTGATGGCCTCAATAAAAACCCAGGAACTGCCCAGGTAAACGGCCAGGGTCTGACCAATTTTTCTTTCTTTGAATTTTTTGAACCAGGATGAATTTTCCATTCGGGATTTTGTTTGAGTTAAAGTTAAGTAAGTTAAAGTTATGAATTTTTCAAAAGAGAAACAAAGCTAAATGAAATGTTAGGTAAACGTTTGTGTATGTGTAAATTCACATACATATTATCTTTTTTACTCAAAAGTATGTATACATTGATTCTTGAAAGATACCTGCCTGCCGGCAGGCAAGGCGTATTTAAATACATATTATAATACGTATATAGAAGTTATAACATAGTGATATATAGCAAGATGATAGATCGGCGTATAATTATATATGTATAATATAATGCAATATTGACGGGCTTTAAAGGTTTTTACAGGCAAATATATAACTGTCTTATTTAACAATTTTTGCCACTAAAGTTATTGGCTGGCATTTTTTTATTTATTACTTTTCGGAGAAGACTCAATATTTATATCAGCACAAATTATAAGATTTCACTCCATAATGAAAGAATTCATAAAGAAGAGATATCCAATATTACTTTTTATAATTCTTCTTTTTGGTATTTCATATTATTATGACTATCACGAAATCATTTTAAAAAAACCTCAGTCAGTACATAAATGGCGGCAATCTGACTGTGCTTCCATTGCACTTAATTATTATCAAAATGGAATGCATTTTTTCAAGCCAACTGTTCATAATTTAACTTCCGATGGGGGAACAACAGGCTACTGTTGTACCAGCGAGATCCCAATTCTGTATTATTTTATCGCAGTTTTATATAAAATATTCGGGTATCACGACTTTATATACCGAATAATCAACACACTTATCTTTTTTTCAGGACTCTTTTTTCTTTTTAAAATATTGCATCATTTACTTAAAAATACTTTTTGGGCTATTTCTTTAACAATTCTGTTTTTTACTTCTCCTGTATTGATTTTTTATGCAAATAATTATTTAACAAATTCCTCCGCTTTGGCATTTTCATTTATAGGATGGTATTATTTTATGAATTATTATGAAGGAGAAAAAAGCAGAGATCTTAAGTTGTCAATGATTTTCTTTCTTTTAGCTGGTGCTTGTAAAGTAACTGCTCTTATAAGTCTGTTAGCAATAACAGGTATATTCTTACTTGAACAAGGCAAAATAATAAGATTCAAGTCATCAGGTAAACTATTCAAAAAACCATTGGGATTTTTATCATATGTGATAATTATTTTAATAATTGTCGGAGGGTGGATATTATATGCATCCCACTATAACAAAATTCATGATTGCACCTATTTTTCTACTACAATTTTCCCTTTTTGGGGATTAAATTATGAGGGATTAATAAATGTAATTGATAACGTAATAAAAATATGGTTGCCTGATTATTTCCATAAATCAGTACTGATCTTTTTACTGTTATGCTTTTTAATAATTATTATCAATAACAAAAAAGTCGATCGATTACTGTATTTCGTAATAATATTTTTGCTGATTTTGGGAGCAACATATATTTCATTACAGTATTGGACTTTTCATGATCACGATTACTATATAATTAATCTGTACATCTTTCCGGTAATAATTGTGGTATCTGCATTTGACTTAATGAAAAGGAATTTTTGTAAAATTCTGAATTCAGTTATTACAAAAATCATGTTTTTAATATTTATAGTATTCAATATTTATTACGCAAAGGGAAGAATTTATGAAAGATATCATGGCTGGATGAATGATTATTCAGAGAATATTGATATTTACGAAATTGAACCATATCTGAGGCAAATTGGAATTCAACCAACTGATACAATAATTTCTTTGCCCGATTGGAGCAATAGTTCTTTGTATTTAATGAACCGGAAAGGCTGGACAGAATATACTGATGCCCGTTTAAACAGAGGAGAACCTGTATATTATAACAGGGACAGTACCGGAATTCAAAAGTCAATTAATAACGGTGCTAAGTATTTAATAATAAATGGGATTGAAGAGCTTATTAAAAGATCTTATTTAAGAAGTTTTACCTCAAACCTGATTGGTAAATACAATAACACCTTAATATTCGAATTAAATTCAACCGTTCATAATTTTAGTCTTGAAAAAAGAGCAATAAAAGAAAAACTATTTTCCGATGCAGAAACAATATCAGCAGATAAAAAGTATTATAAGGTTACTGATAGCAATAAAATATTTGAAAATGGTATAACCCGAAATGATGAACATGCTTTTTCTGGTTCCTATTCAGTTAAACTGGATAAAGAAAATCCTTATGGAATGACAATAAGATTTAAAGATGCCATTCCAGGTGAGAGTTTTATAATATCTGTATGGAGGAAAAAGAATAAAGAAAATAAAGGTGTAATAATTGCATCTGAAAGTTCGTCTGATTATTATAATAATAAGAATATAATTGTTGCCGATTCAATTGGATGGGAAAAACTTACGAAAGAGTTTTTTGTTTCTCAGAAGATGGATGGGAAGGAAATAGCAATATATTTATATAATCCAGGTGATTACCCTGTATTTTTTGATGATTTTGAAATAATCAGATTTAATAGTTATCACTTTAATCATTTTAGTCAATGAATATTAATTTTTTTTTTGTATTTTACTAACCCTGTTATATGAACGGGGTTACTATTATTAACAGATAAAAATTGCAAAAACTAGTCTCAGCCATTGACACTACTTCTCCGGAGTTTAAGGAGAAAAAAGAAAAATTCTTAAAAATATTTCAGGAATACAAGGAGATACTCAGGCAAGTTCAGCAGGGAGGTAGTGAGGCAGCACTAAAGAAACATATTTCAAGAGGGAAACTCCTGGCAAGGAAAAGGATTAATTTGCTTGTCGACCCTGATACTCCTTTTTTAGAACTTTCTTCCATGGCTGCTTACGGACAATATGACAACCAGTTCCCGGCAGCAGGTATTGTTACCGGTATAGGAGTTATTCATGGCAGGGAAACAATGATTGTAGCTAATGATGCAACCGTAAAGGGAGGCACCTACATTGCCGAAACCATTAAAAAGCATATTAGGGCACAGGAAATTGCGATGCAGAACAGGTTACCCTGTGTATACCTGGTAGATTCCGGAGGCATATTTTTACCTGAACAGGCAAGGGTTTTTCCAGATAAATTTGATTTTGGTCGTATTTTTTATAACCAGGCAAGGTTGTCAGCCGAAGGGATAGCTCAGATTTCAATTGTCATGGGATCTTGTACTGCCGGAGGGGCATATGTCCCTGCAATGAGTGATGAAAATATTATTGTAAAAAAACAAGGAACAATCTTTATTGGTGGTCCACCTTTGGTTAAAACTGCCACAGGAGAGGAAGTTACTGCAGAGGAGCTTGGCGGTGCGGATATTCATACTTCCATTTCGGGTGTTTCCGATCATTTTGCCGGGAATGACGAACATTCATTACAAATTTGCCGCAGCATTTTTGAAAGTATACCATTTCCTGACAGACAGAAACTTGACATAGGAGTCATAGAGGAACCCGATTATGATCCTGAAGAACTTTACGGTATCGCACCCGTTGATTTGAAGCAACCCCTGGATTCCAGGGAAATAATCATGCGAATTGTTGACGGTAGTAAATTTCATGAATTCAAAACCCGGTATGCCCCTACACTGGTGACCGGTTTTGCCAGAATTTTGGGCTTCCCGGTAGGAATTCTGGCTAATAACGGAGTGTTATTCTCCGAAACGGCACTTAAAGGTACACACTTCATTGAACTTTGCATACACAGAAAAACTCCTATTATATTTCTTCAGAATATAACAGGTTTTATTGTTGGTAAACAATATGAACGGCAAGGAATTGCAAGGGACGGCGCAAAATTGGTTCATGCTGTAGCCAATGCAACAGTTCCAATATTCTCAGTAATTTTTGGAGGGTCATTTGGCGCTGGAAATTATGCCATGGCTGGCCGTGCTTATGAACCAAGATTGCTTTTCATGTGGCCAAATGCAAGGATCTCAGTTATGGGAGGGGACCAGGCAGCAGATGTTCTGGTTACGATAAAAAAAGATCAATATATTGCCAGTAAAAAGGAAGTCCCCGATGAAGAACTGGTTCAGCTGAAGAAAAGCATATTAAAGAAATATGATTTTGAAAGCTCAGCCTATTACAGTACTTCCCGGTTATGGGATGATGGAATTATCGATCCGGTGGATACCAGGAAAATTCTGGCTTTGGGTATTTCAATGTCGCTTAACAGAAAATTTTCGGATCCAAAATTTGGTGTATTTCGTATGTAACCCGAAAGTGTTTAAATTATTGGTTATTATTTGGAATTTTGATTACAGTTTTGCTGCGTAGATTAAATCAGGTTATGAAGAAAAATGAATTGCATCATGAGTAACTATAGTACTCTCTTATTCGAATCAAAAGAAAATATAGCAACGGTTTGGTTAAATCGGCCTGGAATTCATAATGCCTTTAACGAAATCATGATCTCAGAGCTTATAGAATGCTTTGGGAAGATTAACCAGATGAATAATATCCGGGTCGTTATCCTCAGGGGAAAAGGAAAATCCTTTTGTGCTGGTGCCGATCTTAATTGGATGAAAGATGTAACAAAATATTCGTATGAGGAGAATTATAACGAAAGTTACCGGTTATCACAATGCTTTTATTCAATATATACCTGCGTAAAACCTACCATTGCTGTAGTTCATGGTGCTGCTATCGGCGGTGCAAACGGATTGCTTACAGCTTGTGATATGGCATTTTGTGATTCTAAGACTACATTTTCCCTTAGTGAAGTTAAAATAGGAATCATCCCGGCTTGTATCTCACCATATGTTATAAAAAGAGTGGGTGAGTTTGGTGCAAAAGAATTAATGCTAACAGGACGAAGAATCAATGGTAAAGAAGCAGAAGCCTTTCGCCTGGTAAACAAATCTTTACCTGCTGTAGATTTGGAAACGCATTTAAAATCACTTATTGATATGCTTTTATCAAGTGGGCCGGAAGCTATGTCGCATTGTAAAAATCTGATTTTTGATGTTTCCAACACCCTGAATCTTGATCAGGCATTAGAGAAAACAGCTGAAAAAATTGCTGAAATCCGGATTTCAGAGGAGGGACAGGAAGGGATGAAAGCCTTTCTTGAAAAAAGACAACCCTCATGGACTAAGAAATAAACAATATATTATTCATTTAGTATTTATATCATCTTTCATAATATCAATGCTCAGGAATAATGGAGTAATGGAGTAATGGAATATTGGAATATTTGAACGTTTGAGCGAACTTGAGAGCGAATCCCTCACGAGTTGCCTGTGGGAGGGCAAGTGGGAACGAGTAAAACCTCATGAGCAGGTTGTGGGAAGGACTGTGGGAGCGAATAATATTGAAAGGTTGGGATATTATAATTAGTAGTATTCCATTTATCCAACATTTCATAATTCTATGTTATATCATAAAATATTAAGTTTACTCTAAAAAGTAAAATATCAAAAAAGCCACTAAAACACCAAGACACCAAATTTCACAAAATACTAAATATCACAGAAATTCCTTTAGTGATATTTTGTGCCTTAGTGATTTTGTGGCGAAAAAAAACTTATTTGAGTGGACTCAATATTTAGAATACAACCAAAATAAATTATTGAATTTTAGTTGAAACTATTTAAAAAAATACTTGTTGCCAACAGGGCAGAGATTGCCGTTAGAATTATCAGGGCTGCAAATGATCTGGGCAAAAAAACCGTATCGATCTATTCTGAAGTTGATGCGGATGCCTTGCATGTTAGCTGCTCAGATGAAGCTTACT
>JAUWMO010000269.1 GCA_030613125.1 Bacteroidota bacterium
CGAACTTATTCCTGGGGATAAACAGCTCAAAATTCTTAAGATTATGTACCCTGGCACCCTTAATATGGATGTGATTTTGTCCTTTTTTAGTAGAGAATGGCATAATAATTGCATAATTTCTAATTGCAATGCCGTTAACAAAATTTAACTGTTTTCAAATGTAATATATTTTGCTGAAAGAGTTTTTTTTTGTTATTTAGCATTGAAAATAAATTTAAATACCAACCTAAACTTACCGGAGGACTGCCTTTCGAAACATTTCTACCCTTTTGTAATCTTTAAAAAGGAGGTTGTTGTGGATCTGAAAAAATTGTCCGATCAGGAATTAATTCATCGATTCCTTAATGGCAATCAGCAGGGGATAGAGATGTTAATTAACAGACACAAAAACAAGGTATATACGTATATACTTATCATTGTTAAAAATCCGGTCCTTGCTGAAGATATATTCCAGGATACTTTTATAAAAATTGTTCATTCTCTGACATCCGGCAGATATAAGGATAATGGGAAGTTCCTTTCCTGGGCTATCCGTATAGCTCATAATCTGATCATTGACCATTTCCGGAAAGAAAAGCAGAATAATGAAGTGTCTGGCGAATCGTACGAAAGCTTTGTATTGAATTCAAAGGATTATTCAATTGGAAATATTGAAGAAAAATTAATCCGGGATCAGATACTGAATGATGTCCGCACTCTTATAGATGAGCTCCCTGAAGAACAGAAGGAAGTAATATTATTGAGACATTACGGAGGATTAAGTTTTAAAGAAATTGCTGATCAGACAAATGTAAGTATTAATACAGCCTTAGGAAGAATGAGATATGCCCTGATAAATCTCAGAAAATTGATTGGTGAAAAAAACATGAGCCTGACACTCCAATAATCCCGTGTACATCAGGTGATTAGAAAAGGTTTTCCTTCCGGTATAATATCATAAGGTTTTTCACGTTCTATTCTTGAATGTAAATTACTGGATACAAGCCTATGGGAAAAAATTCTACTCTTCAATTAATTGGCAACAAACAAAAAAGAGAATATTTTAATTCGGTGACAGATCTGGAAAATGAAGTATTGACGGATTGTTGGCGAGATAGATTATTCAGGAAGATTGAAATTAAGGTGCCTCAGAAGGTCATTAGTGATTTGAAAAAAAAATTACGACTCCTGATGATGGAGAGAATGAACTGAAATATCAATCCTAAAGGTCCTTTTTCAGTTCGACTCCTTTATTAAATAATGGTACCGGAACCTGATTTTCAATGTTGAGTTTACGCAAATAAAGTTCTTTTGCTAAACAATATTCATAATAAATATATCTTTCACCGCGAAGTCGTCAAGACCTAAGTACTCTGCGCCTTTGTATCTCAGCGGTAAGTCAGAGAGTGTTTTCACCGCCAAGACGCCAGGTACTCTGGTTCTTTGCGTGAAATTTAACTTTTAGGTATAGGCGTTTAGAGCGCACAAATTCAATAATTAAATATGTGACCTGAACGCCCATACCTATTAGCTTTTTCAGCAAACCCTGGTTAATCAATAGAATAAAGAAAATTTCTAAAATTTCTCATTAAATATTTGGAAATATAAAATTAATATAGTATCATTGTGATATCAAAACAATATAATCTATCAAATTATGAAAAAAGAAAACAATTACCAGCCAATGTCAGGTTATCTGGCGCTTTTTATTGAGCTTATTATCCTTTTGGGGGTAGTTTTCAGCTTTGTTATTATGAATCCGATATTTATTACAATTTCATTACTCTTATTTATTTTTGGTATTATAGGTTTTACGGTTGTAAACCCAAACGAATCAAATGTTCTTGTCCTTTTTGGAGCATACAAGGGTACAATTAAGAAGAACGGTTTTTTTTGGGTGAATCCCTTTTTTGTCAGGAAGAAAATCTCTCTAAGGGCCAGGAATTTTGATAGTGATCCGAGCAAAGTGAATGATAAGATTGGAAATCCGATCATGATTGGTCTGGTTCTTGTCTGGAAGGTGGAGGATACCTATAAAGCATCTTTTGAAGTGGATGAATATGAGCATTTTGTTGTGGTTCAGAGCGAGGCGGCCCTTCGTAAGCTCGCTGGCATCTATCCTTATGATAATTTTGAGGATCATGATGTAGTTATCACATTACGTTCAGGAGGTGAAGAGGTCAATCATCAACTGGAAAAGGAGATAAGGGAGCGACTTGAGATCGCAGGAATATATGTTATTGAGGCAAGGATCAACTATATTGCATACGCTTCAGAAATTGCACAAGCAATGCTTAGGCGCCAGCAGGCTGCTGCTATTGTTTCAGCCAGATTTAAAATTGTTGAAGGTGCGGTTAGTATGGTCCAGATGGCTCTTAATGATTTGAATGACAAGAATATTATAGAAATGGATGATGAGAAAAAGGCTGCTATGGTCAGCAACCTGATGGTGGTACTTTGCAGTGATAAAGATGTTGCACCTATTGTAAATACCGGGACTTTGCATCAATAGAGTATAGATGCTATGGGAAAGAAAAAACCTTTTGTTTTGAGGATTGACCCGGAAAAGCTGGATTCACTGGAAAAATGGGCGGCAGATGAATTTAGAAGTATCAATGGCCAGATTGAGTGGATTATTGACCAGGCTTTGAAGAAATCGGGGAGGTGGAAAAAAACAGGAAGAGTTAGGCAAATTCCTGAAAAGAAAGGAGATTTAAAGGGTAACAACATCTAAATATAAGGAAAATAAATAAAACACAAAATGGATCTAACATTTACTGAAAAGTTATTAATTGTATCAATAAATCCTGATAACGGCAGATTGAAACTTTCTGGCAACTATTTAACTTATGGAATGGCAGGTTCAGTGTTATTGGAATTTTATAACTCAGGCAAGATTGAGATTGAAAAAAATAATCTAAAACTGAAGAGTCGCAAATCTACCGGAGATCCGGTAGTTGACAGGATAATAAAAAAAATACAAAATTCGAAAAAAGACAAAAAGGTAAGATACTGGCTAAGAAAATTGTCATATAAAGGTTTGTATTTTAAAAGGAAAGCTTTGAGAAGTTTATTTCATAAAAATATTTTGAGATGTGAAAAAAGGAGATTCCTGAACCTGATACCATATAAAAGGTATTATTTTTTGAAACTTAATATCAGGAAAAATTTGATATCTGAATTACGGGCAGCCATCTTTCATTCTAAAGATCCTGAGCAGCAGGATATAATGTTATTAGCACTGATAAAAGCATGCAGTCTGGATCATCAGCTTTCAAAAAATAAAGAGGAGAAAAGAATAATAAAAAAACATCTGAAAGAATTATCTAAAGAGAATAAAATTACAGAGAGCATAAATAAGATCATCCGTGAGATTCAGGCTGCAGTTACAGTATCAGCGGTTACTGCCAGTGCTTAACCTTTTGCATTTACCAGACTGGCAATATTGCAGGCAACCAGGCCGGCTGTTTCTGTCCTCAGTCGGTTTTGACCCAGGCTTACTGATATAACACCTTTATTATTTGCCAGTTGTACTTCTTCAGGACTAAATCCGCCTTCCGGCCCGATCATTATTATGTAATCCTTTACGGGGGATATTAGAGATTTTAGATGGATTTGATCGTAATTTTCACTGTGTGCAATATATGTATTCCTGGAAGGAACAAATTCAAGAAATTTTCTTAAAGAAGTCATCTCATGAAGCACAGGCCTGAAAGCTGTTAATGATTGTTTCATTGCTGAAAGAATAATCTTCTCAAGTCTTTTAGTTTTAATGATCTTTCTTTCAGATCTTTCACATAATAATGGAGTTATTTCATCAATTCCTATCTCAGTGGTTTTTTCCAGAAACCATTTAAAGCGATCGGTGTTTTTTGTTGGGGCAATAGCAATATGCAATTGATATGGACGCTTGTGGTAATTATTATGGACTTTATGGACTTTTACAATACATTTTTCAGGATCCGGATCGGAAATTTTTCCCTCACCCATATTACCTTTACCATCAATGACCAAAATTGAGCTTCCGGTTTTCAATCTAAGAACTCTGGAGCAATGATGAGATTCTACTGTATCAAGATAATTAAATCCGGGGCGTATTTCATTTAAATAGAAAACCTGCATGAGAAACAGTATGTTTTTGATATGTAAATTTACTAAATTGATATATTTTAGAAAATGTAAAATATAACAGTAATTGTTTTTGCTTAATAATGAGAAAAATTGGAGTACTTTCTGATACTCACGGTTATTTTGATCCGGTACTTGAATCTTTTTTTAGTGATTGTGATGAAATTTGGCATGCAGGTGATATTGGAAGCATAAAAGTAGTAGAGATGATACGTAACCTGAAGCCTATAAAAGCCGTTTACGGAAATATTGATGGAGCCAGGATACGTGAACTATACCCTGAAAACCTGAGATTCTGGTGTGAGGATGTGGAGGTATGGATTACACACATTGGAGGTTATCCGGGAAGATATGATCGCCTGGTTAAGGAAACAATTAAGAAAAAACCACCTGACCTATTTATTTGCGGTCATTCACATATTTTAAAAGTGATGTATGACAAGGAGTTGAGTTTATTACATATCAATCCAGGGGCGGCAGGAAAGTCAGGTTTCCATATTAAGAAAACAGCTGTTCGCTTCACAATAAAGGGTAAGAAAATTAAAGACCTGGAAGTAATTGAATTAGGAGATAGAAGCGATAATTATTTTAGATTGTTTTGACAACCTTTTGTCGGATATTTCAGATAACCAGATGAATTTTTTAAGGTTAGATTGCCAATGAGCTGATATCGATTTAAAGTGCATTGAAAAATTTTGGCAGCCAAAGGCTCAATTCCGGTAAATAAGTAACAAGCAAAAGAATTATAATCATTGCAATAAACAAAGCTAATAGCGGCTTTACAACATTTTCTATCTTAACCTTTGCCACACTGCAGCCAATGAACAATACTGAGCCTACCGGTGGTGTGCATAAACCCACACTTAAATTCAATACCATAATAATCCCAAAATGA
>JAUWMO010000301.1 GCA_030613125.1 Bacteroidota bacterium
TCATTTTCTTTTGTACTGAATTATTCCAAACGCGTAATTGTTTAAACCCTCTATTAATGTTTTCTTTCCATTATTCCATTATTCCATTATTTATTCCACCCGACACCTATTCATTTTCCGGATAAACCTTTTTTATGCTGAAATAAACCAATACAAATTAAAATGACAGGTTCAGGTACTTAGTTTAAAAAAATACTTTTTTATTTTCCTGTTTCCATGATAAGGGATTTCAAACCTGTCTTTAATAACAAGCCCTGTTTCCCGGAATAATTTAAACAATGACTCTTCATCAAATGGTTTATAAATATTACAATCTAAATTCAAGACTTTGAGAGAAAAAAATTCCTCCTCAATGTTTTTTTCAGGGTCTGCTTCATGATCAACAAAATGTTCGACTACAAAAACTGTTTTTGCTAATCTTGACGCTTCCCTTAAAACAGTTTCAGGATTTTCACAGTGATGAAGTGTTTCATTTAATACAGAAACATCAAATTCCTGATCTCTGAAAGGAATTATTTTCCCATCATATATAATAAACGATAACTCTTTTCTTTGCCGGAGATCAGCAATATCAACTGTAACAAACTTTATATCAGGATAATGATCTGCAAAAAAATGAACAGGAATAGATGTTCCTGTACCAATATCAATCACCGAATCAACATGTTTCAAGGAAGATTTGAATAAATCCATAAGTTCAGAAAGTGATTCATGTAAAAAATGATCCATAGTTAAATGACAGGTTAAAATGTAATTTTAAAACATTTGTAATAGCTACCGGCAAAATCCTTAAAATACTCACGAAATATTTCTATTCCTGCTACCATATATAATCTTTAATTATTTTTTCCAATGCCATTTCAATACGTTCGTCAGTGCTGTCTTTCAAACTCAAATAAAGCGAAAGCGGATCCACTACAGCGATGTCGTTAGGCATTTCACCAACCAATTTTAAAGGATCATACTTCCATACTTCCAGGCAGTATTTGCCTTCATATTCGTTAGCATTTACCAATGCATTGATTTAATTGTTTCATATCTCCTAGTCAACAAACCTGATTCTGCATGATAAACATATTTAGTTTATTGTGCAAATACATGTTTATTATATTGATTCTCATAATTTAAATGCTTTATCTTTCTTAAATAATAGATGTTCACTATATTTCACATAACCTAATTGATTAGTTCTCATTTTAGTGTTGCCAATTTCAAAATCAGGTGTATTGTCGTGATGATGTCCGAAGATCCAATAATCCGGCCCATCAGTCTCAATTAAATCAAATAATTCTACGGCGAAGGCATCATTCAAAACATCTCCTTTGTATTTATCAGGATAATTTAAAAAGGTGGGTACGTGGTGTGAAACGACTACTGTCTTTTCCTGCCCGTTTTGTTTTAGTTCCTTTTCAACAAATTGGATACATTCCTGATACAATTGGTTATAATGAACAGGAGTAAAAAGTTCCTTGTTATATTTAATAACCTGAAAATCGGAAATGCTTTGTTGAATAGTCCATTGGTTTTTAGGGTTTATCTTTGACCAAAGAGTAGAAAAAATAAATTTTACATCATCTTGCTTTACCGATACATTATTTACCAAATATACATTGCTTCTGATTTTCTCATGAATGGCACCATCTTTTTGAGAGATATCGTAATAATAAAATTCATGGTTTCCCGGTATCCAATAAGTGTATTTAAAATTATCGGAAAGGTAATCGAAAAAATCCTTATGATTATTCATTGCTACAAAAGGAACAATATCTCCAGCCAACAATAAAACCTCACCTTTTATCTGTAAAGGATTTAATTTCAGAAACTTTTTGTTTTTAGGAAATTCCAGATGTAGGTCGGAACAATATTGAATTTTCATTTTAAACTCCCATATTAGGTTTTTGCCTGAATCAATACAAACACTCTTTGGCAGCGTCGGCAAATGTTATGAGGTTCTCAACAGGTGTTTCAAAAAAATGATCAGAAGCAGAACAAACATAACCCCCTTCATATCCGACTTTATTAAACAGTTCAATCACTTTATCTCTTATATTTTTTTTTGATCCAACTGATAATACATTAAACTGATCCAAACCCCCGATACATGCAATCCGGTTGCCAATTTTTTCTTTAAATTCCCATGGTTCCTGATTTCCTCCAATGGTGGGTGGAGCAAGTGTTTCAGACACATCAGTATGATTATCCACGATATATTCTTCAATTCCAAAGGTCCCACCGCATGTATGATAGGTAATTCTAAGACCTATATTATGCAGTGCGTCATGCATAGTTCTATCATAAGGAAGGCAAAACTCTTCATGGATATCGGGGGAGATGACTGTTGTTGAAGCTGATCCTCCCCCGGTTTCAATAAGATCAAATTTCGCTCCTTTCATAAACTCAATAAACTGTAATTTTTTGTCCAGAAGGATCTTCATCAGAGCATGGACCCAATCAGGTTTTTCCAAACAGGCAACAATAAGATCCTGGATATCCATAAGGCAAGCAGCATGCTGGAAACAACCGGCCTGGTCGCCCCAAACAAATCCCCGGAGGATCCCTGCATCACCTATTTCATCAAATTTTTTTTCAATAGGTTTCAGATCCAGCTTCGGAACCGGCATATATTTTCTGATCAATTCAATATCTTCGTCCTTTTTGATCATATATTCGGTAATCCAGGTTGTCTTCCTGTCACCCGCCGTTTTATAGCTTAAAATACCTTCAGGTGTGTGAATGGTACGATGGGTTAAGCGATTATCAGGGTTTTTACTAATTACTCTGGCTTCATCTTTCCAGGTTTTAGTATTAAATTTGGAAGTATCCACATCAACCAGCCAAAACTGGGTCATCTCTTCAAAATACTGGATCTGTGCATCCAGGCCTGTCTTTTTAAAGGCCTCAATGTCACTTATACCATTCATATACCTATCCAGATGATAACCCTGCCATTGATGAATGGAGGCAGGAAGCCTATCGGGTTTTTCCCTGTTTAAAGCGCATAGCAATCTTTCTTTTGAAGTCATCATTTTACTCCTTAGATCATTAAAATTTAATTAAACACTATGTATAGGACTATGATAATTGCAAACAAAGTAATTGACAAAAATTTATAATTACCTAATCCCTTCCAGCCTTTATCCTGAAATGCTTCAACAGGATTTCTCCAAACAAGTTTTTCGCTTTCGGCTGTATGGTCGTGAGGATAAAAGTATGAGATAACCACCAAAATAAATGAACAAATAACAAAAAGATAAAAAGTCACCATCATAGCGGGAAAATTCCATCCTGTTGATTCCTTGAACCAATCCAGAAAAAAAATTACAATTCCCAATACAGTACCGCTAATCAATGTTGTAATTGATGCTTTTGCCGAAGTTTTATGCCAGAAAACACCCCAGACAAACACGGCTGTGATTGGCGGAGCGATATAGCAAATTAATGCAACAATACCCTGGAAAATACTTTCAAAATGTGATATCATAGGAGACCATAGAATTGCCAGAATCATGGCAACAAAGGTTACAAAACGTCCAATAACAACTAATTTATTATCGGGTGTAGCAGGCCGCCATCGTTTGTAAAGGTCGAAGCTAAAAAGTGTTGCTATTGAATTCAATGCACCTGATACGGTACTCATTAATGCTGCAAGAAGCGCGGCAGCCATTACACCGGTAAGTCCTGTAGGAAGCAGATGTGTTATCATAAAAGCATACGCATCTTTGGAATGTCCTAATTCGGGTAATTGCCCCTGGTTTATAAGAGCCAGACAAATAGTTCCGGGCAGAACAAAAATGAATATGGGTAGAATTTTAATAAATCCGGCAAAAAGAGGGCCAACGCGTGCATGATTCTCATCTTTTGCACCCAACACCCGCTGAACTATTGTCTGATCAGCACACCAATACCACAAACCAATAATAGGATATCCTAATAATACGGAATACCATGACAAACCGGATGGGTCTTCAGCCGAACGTAAAACTGTAAGTTTCACAGGTTCTACTGAAGCTTGTAAACCATTCCAACCACCGACTTTTATAAATCCTACAATTGTAATTACTACTGCCCCTGTTATCAGAATAACTGTTTGAATTGATTCTGTAATAACCACAGCCTTTAAACCGCCAATAATAGTATAAATGCCTGTAAGTAACGCAACTACAATAATACTTGTCATTACAGGAATACCAAACAGGCCTTTTAAAACTATAGCACCTGTATACAATGTAAAACCAATATGTATAAATATTGCCGATATAATTGAAAGACCAGCAAGCCAATCGCGGCTGGCC
>JAUWMO010000130.1 GCA_030613125.1 Bacteroidota bacterium
ACTTAAAAAGGGGGCACAGGTAATGTTTATTAAGAATGACTATTCAGGGGAACAACGTTATTTTAACGGTAAAATTGGTTTAGTGAGTGAACTGTCACCCGACCGGATAAAAATCAGCTTTGATGACGGGGCACCTTCAGTCCTTGTTGACCATTATATTTGGGAAAATAAAAAATATACACTCAATAAAGAAACAAACGATATTCAAGAGAACGTGAAAGGAACGTTTTCACATTACCCTTTAAAACTGGCATGGGCAATAACTGTCCACAAAAGTCAGGGATTAACCTTCCAAAAAGCAATAATTGATGTTTCCAGGGCCTTTGCCCCGGGGCAGATATACGTTGCCCTTTCACGCCTGACTTCCCTTGATGGTTTGGTACTTACCGGATCAATCCCATTTTCAGTGCTGGAACAGGATGGAGCCCTTAATGAGTTTATAAAAAGCAAAGAGAGTTCGGATGTATTGAAAGAAGTATTAAAAAAAGAAACACATAATTTTATTGTTGACACTGTATTAAAATCCTTTAATTTCAGTTCGCTATGTAACTTATTTAACTACCATGTTGAAAGTTACAATAAAAAGGATAAGAAATCGATGAAACAGCAGTATAAAGGCTGGGCAAAGGAAATACAGTCTGACTTAAAACCTGTGAAAGAGGTGGCCGATAAGTTTTCAGATCAACTAAGGAACATTACCGGAGCTCAACTTCCCGGTTACTTGTCAGTTTTGCAAAAAAGGGTGATAGCAGCCAAAGATTATTTTGAACCATTGTTGAATAAATTTTCAAGGCGTGTATTTGACCATATAAATAACTTAAGTAAGCAAAAAAAGACAAAAATCTATATTAATGAATTACGGAATATTGAACTGCTCTTTTTTAAACAACTTCAGTTAATATATAAATCAGAGGCCCTTATCAATTCTGCTATTCACAATACAGGGATATCAAAGAGAGATATACTGAACTCCACTCTTTATAAAGAGCGTAAAAGCATGACCCGGGAAAGAAGTGCTTCTGCAATGAAAAAAAATGAAAGGAAGCATACTGAGGGACTACGAAAAAAGTTAAAAAAGGAAGCAAAACCAAATACCAGGGAGGTAAGTTACAACATGTTTCAGGAGGGTAAGTCGCTGAAAAAAATTGCTGCAGAACGATCACTTGCCATATCTACCATAGAGGGACATTTATCCCATTATGTGGCCAGGGGACTAATTGATATTTCCCAATTTGTTGATGAATCGAAAGTGAAACAGGTTGTTGAGGCATTTCAAAAACTGGATACTTTGAAACTTGGTGCTGTTAAAGAATATCTCGGAAGTGGGTTTACCTACGGTGATCTTCGTTTAGTTCTGGCAGACTATTTATATCGTCACTCTCCGGATTATGAAAATAATTTAAATAAATAAATCCTTCGCTGGCTGCTGAATTGGTTGCAGATATCAGATTAAACTATAAACGTAGAACCAACTTAATGGCTATACTTAAAAGATTCTAAACATAGAAAACTCAAGCTTGGGATGTTTTTTGAAAAGTAACTCCAAAGCCTATTTAAAGCTAGGTTACAAGTTAAATCTCTTTACCAATGATCTTTTCCAGATCATATGCTTTGTAGATTGGCACATTGATCAGATGGTAGCCTTTGCCTGGTTTTATCTGAACATCTTCCCTTGAATAGGTTCCTGAATACAAACGGATCGCAAAAGCCTCACCAGATTCTTGCATAAATAGGTGCATAGATTTCAGTTTCCCGGAACTTCCGGATTTTACTTCAACGGGAATTAGCATGCCTTCAAAAGGGATCAAATAATCAACCTCTGCCATTGAAGTCTTTTTATCTCGTATCCAGAACCCCAGACGGTGCAAGATTGAAGTATCACTTGCAAGTATTTCCTGACCTGCAATATGCTCTGCAATTCTACCTCTATATACATCTTCTATTTTGTCAGATTTTAATAAATCTAATTGTATACCGGATCGATAGTTCGCTAAACCTGTATCTAACACATGTAAACGAGGTTTTTTCCTTAAGTTGGGTGCGACTGGAAAATTGGTTTGAGTTTGAGGATAGACTAAATTAATCAACATACTTTTCTCCAAACTCAAAAATGCTTCCTTCATTTCACGACTCTTATATTCAGATTCTCCGAATTTTTCGAACGTGACCCTTTCGCCAGCATGTGTAAAGACTGATTGAATTATATGCCTTATGTACCGAACTTGGGCTGTGGAAATTGCATACTTCTCAACATCATCCATATAGGAAGCAATAAGACTTTCATATATGCTATTTAACCGGGAAATATCCCTGTGTTCTGAATAAATCTGTACAATTTCCGGCATACCCCCGATCAAGGTATATCTGTTAAATGCTTCAAGTATGTCTGCATGAGCATAATCTGGTATTTCTGCAGTTTGATTCAGCAGGTCTAAATACATTTTCTCTCCGGTGGCATTCAGGAATTCTTTGAAAGTGCAAGGCCGTATTGCCAGGTATTCTACTCTGCCCACAGGGAAGGAAATATTCCTGTGGAGCATACTTTCCAACAGTGATCCGGCTGCTACAACATATATATCAGAAGCTTCTTCATAAAAATAGCGCAAGGAAGCGATTGCCTCAGGTGAGTTTTGTATTTCATCAATAAAAAGTAAAGTGTTTTTGTTGGCTCTATTGCTTTTGCCATAGAGGAAAATTGCATTTAACAAATCCTCAAAGCTATAGTTAGCTTCAAATAGTACCCGTTCTTTTTTTTTCTCCAGATTAAGATAAATAAATTGGTCAAAAGAAGCCCCAAACATTTTTACCACTGTAGTTTTACCTGTTTGTCTGGCACCTCGCAGTACCAGGGGTTTCCTTTCTTTTTTCTGAGCCCATCTGCCAAATTCAACCAGAATATCTCTAGTAAACATGGTTATTTAATTTCTTGTGCTCTAAAGTTAGGGATAAAAAATGAAAAATATGTAATAAAGTTAGGGTAATTATTTAACAAATATGTAATAAAGTTATGGTAATAGGATTTCCTGATCATTTTGCATATAGAAATAAAACTGCAAGAAGCTTTTTCTCAATTAAATCTTTAATAAGTGTTCGGTGTTCGATATTCAAAATGTTTTCAGGATTACTTGCTACCCACTTTTATCCTTCGAAGTCTATAACGAAGGAGGAGGGGCAGGCATACAACCCCGTTCATGATCCCGGTATAGGATTTGACTAAACACAAAAGCCTAATTCGCTTCGCTTATACTGGGCTTTTTTCATTTCCCTGCCTTTCAAGCGAGCTTGAGGCAGGTTAAGAAAAAAGCCCAGTACTTCGTACCAGGCTTTTGTGTTTGTCGGGGTGGCGGGATTTGAACCCACGACCTCGTCGTCCCGAACGACGCGCGCTACCGGACTGCGCTACACCCCGTAATCATATTGTGAATAGTGTAACCTGGTAATGCAATGCGAAAGTAGAAAATTTTCCTGAATTAGCTAAAACTCTATTAAAGGATATATTGGGGGAATAACTATACATTTTTTGTTTCACTTTCGTTCAAAAGCGGTTTCTGATAATCCTTGACTTTTTATTG
The DNA here is from genome assembly GCA_030613125.1 of Bacteroidota bacterium. Taxonomy (GTDB): domain Bacteria; phylum Bacteroidota; class Bacteroidia; order Bacteroidales; family VadinHA17; genus JAUWMO01. Next base: position 3,573 of record JAUWMO010000130.1, read on the forward strand.
AAATGAAATCTAATTCAAATATTCAAACTACTGCACTGAGCAATTCTTCTCCCGAAGGGATTCTCCATAGGAGGCCTTTGGACCTTTGGAAGAATTGCAATCGACTCGGAGAGTCGATCTACATGCACTGCATGAATTGCAGGAAATTAGTTCAGATGGGGATAATACAGTTAGTGATGCGGTAAGGTATTCAATTGGTATTGTAATGGCAAAACTGGTGCCAACTGCAACTTTTAAAAGGCTGCGTATGTGCTTCTCAGACAACTTTATACGTGACATAACATTTAATTAAACAACGGCTTTAAAAACGGCTTTTAATACGTTAATATATTTTTTCAATTCAAGATCCAGGTTTTGCATCTCCTTTCAACCGGGATAACAGCGTAGCGAGTTGTAATCCCTGATTACCAGATCTCACAATCATCGGAATTTGGCGGGATTTTCGAGGCTTATCTTTGCACATTGCCGTATTCTCCTGATTAAATATTGGTAATTTAATATAAAATGTATTAAATTTTAATAAAGTATATTATTATAATTTTTTATATTTGATTATTGTAGCTTACTAATTATGAATAGAATAAAAGAAGTCTTAAAAGAGCAAGGTAGGTCTCAAAGATGGTTGGCTGAGAAAATTGATAAAAGCTATGTCGTTGTTACAAATTACTGTAATAATAAAGCTCAACCTTCTATTGAAGTCCTTAAAAATATCGCAGAAGTTTTGGACATTGATATACGAGAATTACTATTACCAACAAAGGAAAAATAAGATATGTCTGAACAATTTATTACAAACGAAAAGCAGCTGTTATCTGAAGTGATGAGCGGGATATTCCCATATTCAGATAAACTCTATTTTCTGGTTGGGTTTTTTTATTTTTCCGGTTTTGAAGAAATTTATAAACAGTTAGATGATAAAGAACTAAAAATATTGATCGGACTTGACATAGAGAAGGATATAATCAATAAGGTTAAAGAAGTTGAATTGCTAACTGAAGAGAATTACTCACGTGGTCAAATAAGAGAAAATTTTATCCAATCCTTTACCCAAATATTCAATGAGACAGATTTCTTTGATTCTCCCAAGAAACAAGAAGCCTTCAAAATATTTGTTTCAAAAATCAGGAATGGTACTTTAGAAATAAGAAAAACACTAAAACCAAATCATTCAAAACTATACTTATTTGAACGAAAACCGGAGTTTACCGAAAACGATACTTACCCTGGTGCATTAATAACCGGTTCAAGTAATTTAACGGCATCCGGTTTAAGACATCAATATGAACTCAATGTAATTCTCAGAAATAAATCTGATTTTCTTGAAGGCAAGAGGATTTTTAATGAATTATGGTCAAACGCTGTTGTAATTGCAGATAAAGATCATATAACCGAATTTGAGACCCAGGTAATTAAAAAGATTTGGTTTGAAAAACTGTATCGTCCTTACTATGTCTTTATTCGTGTTTTACATGAATACTTTACTTTAGAATATAATAAAAAGGTCAAGTTTCCATACGAGATAACCAAGAACAGGTTTTTCGATCTGAAATATCAAACCGATGCAATAAAATTAACATTACATGCAGTTGAAACCCACAATGGTGTTATAATTGCTGATGTTGTTGGACTCGGTAAAAGTGTCATTGCATCTTCGGTTGCCCACAACCTTGATCTGAAAACAATTATAATAGCTCCTCCTCACCTCGTTAAGCAATGGGACGATGAATACAGGGATTACTTTGATTTTAATGCGAAAGTTTTTAGTAGCGGCTCTATAGATAAAGCACTTGAATATTTCAATGAGAATTACGATGGTGAAGAAAGACTAATTATTATTGATGAAGCCCACAAATACAGAAATGAAGAAACAAGAGATTATGGGAAACTTCATAAGCTCTGCCAGGGTAATAAAGTGTTGTTATTAACTGCAACACCTTTTAACAATCGCCCTCAGGATATATTTTCAATGATTAAATTGTTTCAGATTCCTGCAAAATCAACATTAAGAACGGTAAACAATCTTGGGGGAGAATTTACAAGGTTGATCAGGCAATACAAACTATTAACCAAAGCACAAAAGGAAAAAACTAAAAGTGCAAACGAAATTAAACAAGAATTAGAAGAAATAGCACAGCAAATCAGGAATATCATTTCACCTTTGGTAATCAGGAGATCGAGGCTCGATTTAGCTGAAATTGATGTTTATCGTGATGATCTGAAAATTCAGAATATTGAATTTCCAAAGGTACACCCTCCGGAAATTCTGGAATATAACCTGGGGCAGCTTGAACCTTTATATATTGATACATTAGAACAAATTTCTTCGGAAGACGAACAGAAATGTTTTAAAGGTACACGCTATAGACCCGTGTTATATCTGAAGAATTTTAAAAAGTACCACCAGAAAATCGAGGATGTATTCGGAGACATTAACTTATTCAGGGAATCTCAGATCAACATTTCAAAATTTATGCGCCATTTATTGGTAAGAAGATTCGAAAGTTCTGTGTTTGCCTTTAAAAGCTCACTTGAGAATATGATTTCATCTTCCAAAAATATTCTTAATTGGTACGAGAAAAGAGCTAAAGTGCCAATATTTAAAAAAGGAGGATTGCCGGATATAGAAGATTTTTACAGTACTAATAATGATGACATTTCAGAAGATTTGAAGGATCTGAATTTTGATGAAGAATTAGAAAAATTTAAAGCTAAAGGATTATTTGAGATTAATGCAGAAGATATTAAAATTGATTTCAAAAAAGATTTGCAGGATGATATTAATATACTTGAAAACATTTACAATAAGTGGTTTGAGAACGGAATCGGAAAAGATCCTAAACTAGAATCATTTGTAGAATTATTAAAAGATCAGTTAAAAGGAGAACCCGGAAGAAAGATTATTGTTTTTTCTGAATTCGCAGATACGGTAAATTATTTATATGAACAGCTAAATGGACACCCTAATATTTTTAAATACACCTCGAAAGATGCAACCAAGGCAAATAAAGAGATAATAAGAAAAAACTTTGATGCCGGTATCACTGCTGAACATCAGGTAAACGATTTTAATGTTCTTTTAGCTACTGATGCTATTTCTGAAGGATACAACCTTCATAGAGCCGGTACAATATTTAATTACGATATACCATATAATCCTACAAGGGTAATTCAACGTGTGGGAAGGATTAATCGTATAAACAAAAAGGTTTTTAATGAGCTTTATATTTATAATTATTTCCCTACTGAAACAGGGGAATATGAAACGAGAACCAGAGAGATTTCAACCTTAAAAATTGCCATGATTCATGCTTTGTTAGGGGAAGACACAAAAATTCTGACAAATGACGAAGAACTTCGCTCATTTTATCATGAAATCTACGAGAGGGAAATTGCCTTAGCAGATGAGCGATCCTGGGAAAATCCATATAAAAATCTGTATGATAGCCTTGTGAGCAGTAATTCCGATGCTTTTCAAAAAGCACTTGAAATACCGGTTCGTACCAGAATCCTTAGGACATCACCTAAAAATCATAAAGGTGTTGTTGTTTTTGGCAAAAAAGGGACTGATTTTATTTTCCGCCTGGGTTTATCCGATAAAGAAGATAAACCTTTACCGCCACATGTGGCATTATCATTGTTTGAAGCCAAACCGACAGAAAAACCTGAAAAAGTAAGTGAGCAGTTTAATAGTATTTATGAATTTGTAAAAAACAATTTATTCACAATAAAAACTCAGGTTCAATCTGAGAAATTAAAACGAATGGTTAAAGGTAAAATTAATCTTGTCTTGAAAGATGGGCTTTATGATGAACAAGATTACTTAAAAGATTTACTAACAGTTGTTGAACTGGATGCCTTACCCAAACATTACCTTCGTTTTATTAACCAGCTTAGTGTTAATGAATTTGAGAAAATAAAAGAAGAAATCCCGCACCGGTATATAATGACAATCATTGAAAAAGCCAATAAAATTGATGCAGGCGAAGAAATATTGATATTATCGGAGGAATTACCTTAAAAATAAATTAAGCCCGCATTCACACTGACCGGGTTTTGCCGCTCAATGGCATGGAGCCAACGTTCATGTGATACAGACTTACAAATGTAAATATGTAATAAATAGTTGAAATTGGCAAAAAAAGGATGAACTTAAAAATAACCTATAATCGAAATGATTTTATAAATTTCTTCAGGGACGAATTGCTACCGGAAGACTTCATTTCAACCATAGAATATATTAAGCCCGGCTTCAAATCGAAGTATTATCAAACTGTCACATTTTTAGGCGAATGTCCTTCTTTAGGTCTTAATATTTATGAAATTCAGCATAGTTCAATATCCGATGCCCGGATAGGACTTTCACGTGATGCTTTTAAACTGGTCTCCCGTTTCGATAAGAATAATGCATTAATTCTCTTTGTGCCGGCAGATACTACTAACTTTCGCCTTTCACTTGTTACCATCGAACCAAAACTGGATGAAACAGGAACACGGGTAAAACATGAATACTCAAACCCAAAAAGATTTTCATTTTTTCTTGGTGAAGATGCTAAAACACATACCCCGGAACAATACCTTATTAGCTTAGGCAGGATTTCTGACATTGAAGACCTGAAAAAACGTTTTTCGGTTGAAGTGGTCAATAAAGAGTTTTACAATAGAATTGCCGTAATGTTTTCAAAACTGGTTGGCGGGAAAAGGAAAAAGGGAAATAAAACTGTTGAATTTGAGCGAACTCTTCAATTACCATCCGTACATCATGAAGATGACCAGAAATACAAGGAATTTGCCGTACGTCTGATCGGTCGAACTGTTTTTTGCTGGTTTCTGAAAAATAAAAAATCAGGATCAGGTATCCCTTTAGTATCCGAAAATGTTTTGTCAACCGCTGCCTTAAAACAAAATCCCGGTTACTACCATGCAAGGGTTGAACCGCTTTTTTTCGAAGTTCTGAATACTCCCATTAGAGATAGAAAAGTTTTATATAGAGAGGAACCGTACCAAACAATTCCGTTTCTCAATGGAGGATTGTTTGAGCCTCAATCCGATGATTTTTACAAAAATAACATTCCAAATTATGCTTTAAAGGTCCCGGATGACTGGTGGAAAGATTTCCTGGAGATTCTCGAAACCTACAATTTTACCATTGACGAAAATACCAGTATTGATATTGAGTTATCGGTTGATCCTGAAATGCTGGGCCGGATCTTTGAAAACCTGCTGGCAGAGATAAATCCCGAAACCGGGGAAACTGCCCGTAAAGCCACCGGAAGCTATTACACTCCCCGCCCCATTGTCGAATATATGGTTGATGAAAGTCTGAAACAATACCTGATTACAAAAACAGGCATTGAAGAATCCAGGCTGGATATTTTATTAGACTACAGTAAGGAGGAATCGGGTCTTACTCCGGAAGAAGAACAACAAGTGATACGGGCTTTTGACACAATAAAAATACTTGACCCGGCTTGCGGTTCCGGCGCCTTCCCCATAGGTACATTACAAAAAATGCTACTCATCTTGCAAAAGGTTGATATCGAAGCTGAAGATTCTATACAGAAAGTCCTTGAAGAGATCTCCGATCCTGTAAAACGCAAACTTATTGAAGCCAAAATAAAAGCTGCACGGATCGACGAAGACGTAGATTTTAACGACTACGCCAGGAAACTAAGTATCATACAACGCTCTATTTACGGTATTG
>JAUWMO010000004.1 GCA_030613125.1 Bacteroidota bacterium
ATGAGAGCCCTGGTTGATACTATAAAGAATATATTTAAAATTGAAGACCTTCGGAACAGGATCCTTTATACGCTTGGTCTGCTCCTGATCTACAGGTTAGGTAAGTATATTACATTACCTGGTATCGATCCTTCTCAGTTAGGACAGCTTAAGGCACAAACTTCTCAGGGTATAATGGGCCTGCTGGATATGTTTTCAGGAGGAGCTTTTTCAAGTGCTTCAATTTTTGCATTAGGGATAATGCCTTATATCTCTGCTTCTATTGTTGTGCAATTGTTAGGAATTGCGATACCATATTTTCAAAAACTTCAACGTGAAGGTGAGAGTGGTAGAAGAAAGATCAACCAGTTTACCAGATATCTTACCGTTGGAATTTTATTTTTACAGGCACCAAGTTATCTGGCTAACCTTGATGCTCAATTACCAGATACTGCATTTGTGATGAAAGGAACGTTTTTTTTTATATCCTCTGTAATCATTCTTACAACAGGTACTATGTTCGTTATGTGGATGGGTGAAAGGATTACAGATAAAGGGATTGGAAATGGAATTTCAATAATTATTATGATAGGGATCATTTCAAGGTTGCCATTTGCCACTGTGGCAGAGTTTGGTAGCCGGCTGAGTGGGTCAGGAGGTCTGGTAGCTTTCCTTGCTGAAATTATTTTCCTTTTTGTGGTTATACTTGGGACTATACTTTTAGTTCAGGGAACGAGGAGAGTCCCGGTACAATATGCGAAAAGGATCATTGGTAATAAGCAATATGGTGGAGTCAGGCAATATATACCACTTAAGGTAAATGCTGCTGGTGTTATGCCAATCATATTTGCACAGGCTATAATGATGTTACCCATAATGCTTATCGGATACGCTTCAGACCGGACATCAGGTATTGCTGTAGCATTTTCCAATATGTATGGATTCTGGTATAACCTTGTAATGTCCATAATGATTATTGTGTTTACTTATTTTTATACTGCAATTACTATAAATCCGAATCAAATGGCCGATGACCTTAAAAAGAATGGTGGATTCATCCCTGGAATAAAACCAGGAAGGAAAACGGCTGAGTTTTTAGATTCAGTTATGTCAAGAATTACTTTACCAGGATCATTTTTCCTGGCAATGGTTGCTGCACTTCCGACACTGGCCGTAAATGTTGGGATTTCAGGTCAGTTTGCATCTTTTTATGGAGGTACTAGTTTACTTATCCTTGTAGGTGTGATTCTGGATACTTTACAGCAAATTGAGAGTCATCTGTTGATGAGGCATTACGATGGATTGATGAAGTCAGGAAGGATCAAGGGTAGATCAGGTGGTGCAGCTATATAAATAATATTTATTGTTCTTTGATGTTGAAGATAAAATCGGAGGAAGAGATTGAACTGCTTAGACAGAATAATTTGCTTGTTTCCAAAACCTTAGCGGAGGTTGCTAAACTGGTAAGACCAGGAGCTACAACTGAGATATTGGACAGAAGGGCTGAAGAGTTCATTCGGGATAATGGAGCTGAACCGGGATTTAAAGGGTATCATGGATTTCCGAATACACTTTGTACTTCAGTAAATAGTCAGGTTGTACATGGAATACCGTCTTCTTATCAGTTAATTGAAGGTGATATTATTTCAATTGATTGTGGAGTAAAAAAGAATGGTTATTACGGTGATACAGCATTTACCTTTCGGGTTGGTCAGATTGATGAGTCAATAGCAAAATTATTACGTGTAACCAGGGAAGCTCTTTGGAAAGGTGTTGAACAGGCAATTGCGGGAAAGCGCTTGGGAGATATAGGTTTTGCTGTCCAGGCTCATGCCGAAAAGAACGGGTTTTCTGTTGTCAGGGAAATGGTTGGACATGGTTTGGGATCAAACCTTCATGAACCACCTGAGGTTCCCAACTATGGAAAACGTGGTAAAGGACCTAAAATTCCCGAAGGATTGGTCATTTGTATAGAACCAATGATTAATTTGGGTAAAAAGGAGATACTTCAGGATAGGGACGGCTGGACAATTAGAACGCTGGACAAAAAACCTTCAGCGCATTTTGAGTTTGCTTTGGTCGTAAGAAAAGGAAAAGCCGACGTATTGTCAACATTCAGTTATATTGACAAAGTACTTAATAACAAAACTTATTAAAATGGCTAAACAACCTTCTATTGAACAAGATGGTATAATTATTGAAGCCTTATCAAACGCTATGTTCAGGGTAGAACTTGAGAATGGACATGTTATTACAGCCCATATTTCAGGTAAGATGCGTATGCACTATATTAAGATACTTCCAGGAGATAAAGTTAAAGTGGAAATGTCGCCTTATGACCTGACAAAAGGAAGAATTACATTTAGATATAAATAAAAAATAAGTTCAATATGAAAGTAAAAGCCTCAGTTAAAAAACGTTCTTCAGGCTGTAAGATTGTGAGAAGGAAAGGACGTTTATACGTTATTAACAAGAAAAATCCCAGGTTTAAGCAACGCCAGGGATAAAATTTATTTACATTTTTAATAGTTAATTTTATGGCTAGAATTGTTGGTGTTGATTTACCAAAGAACAAGAGGGGAGAAATAGGTTTGACCTATATTTTCGGAATTGGCAGAAGTTCTGCCAGAAAAATCCTTGATGAAGCCGGGATAGATTATGATATCAAAGTGAATGATTGGTCGGATGATCATATTACAAAAATCCGTAAGATCCTGAATGAGAACTATAAGCTTGAAGGTGAACTTCGTTCAGATGTACAATTAAATATTAAACGGCTAATGGATATAGGCGCTTACCGTGGTATCCGACATCGTATTGGAATGCCGGTAAGAGGACAAAGTACAAAAAATAATGCTCGTACCAGAAAGGGAAGAAGAAAAACTGTTGCAAATAGAAAGAAAGCGACTAAATAAAATTGGTTAATTATGGCTAAGAAGACAGGATCAAGAAAAAAGGTGGTTAAAGTTGAACCTGCAGGTCAGGCTCATATACATGCTTCTTTTAATAATATCATTATTACACTTACAAATAATGCTGGCCAGGTTATAAGCTGGTCTTCATCAGGGAAAATGGGTTTCAGGGGATCAAAGAAAAACACTCCATATGCTGCACAAATTGCTGCACAAGACTGTTCAAAAGTAGCATTTGACCTTGGTCTCAGAAAAGTAAAAGTCTTTGTGAAAGGTCCTGGTTCCGGACGAGAATCTGCTATAAGGAACATCCATGCAAATGGTATTGAAGTTACAGAGATCACGGATGTTACACCATTACCACATAATGGCTGCAGACCACCTAAGAAAAGAAGGGTTTAGTTAGTTCATTACCCGTAAAAGAATTAATTACAGAAAGATTTAAATAAATGGCTAGATATACAGGACCAAAAACAAAAATTGCAAGGAAGTTCGGAGATCCAATCTTCGGACCCGATAAAAGTTTTGAAAAGAAAAACTATCCCCCCGGTCAACATGGTACGAATAAAAGAAGAAGAAAGCAATCAGAATATGGTATCCAGCTTAAGGAGAAGCAAAAAGCAAAATATACATATGGGGTTTTGGAAAGACAGTTTTCCAACCTCTTTAAAAAAGCTTCTCGTAGCAAAGGTATTACTGGTGAAATTTTACTTCAACTGCTTGAATCACGGCTTGATAATGTTGTTTATCGGATGGGAATTGCCCCAACCCGAGATGGTGCACGACAACTGGTATTGCATCGCCATATCACCGTAAATGACGAAATAGTGAATATACCTTCTTTTACTCTTAAACCAGGTGATTTGGTAGGCGTACGTAAAAAATCAAAATCATTTGAGATCATTACTGAGTCACTGGATACAGCACGTTATGCAAGCTCCTCATGGCTTGAATGGGATCAGGATAAAATGGTTGGGAAATTTATAAATGTTCCAGCTCGGGATGAAATACCTGAGAATATTCAGGAACAACTTATAGTTGAATTATATTCTAAATAATATTTTATTACTTGCTTTATGGCGATTTTAGCATTTCAGAAACCCGATAAGGTGATCATGGTTAAAGCTGATGATAACCTTGGTAAATTTGAATTCAGACCATTGGAACCCGGATATGGGATTACTGTTGGAAATGCCCTGAGAAGGATACTTTTATCCTCACTTGAGGGTTACGCTATTTCCTCTGTTCGCATTGATGGTATTGAGCATGAGTTTTCTACAATCAAGGGCGTAATTGAGGACGTAGCTGATATCATTTTGAACCTGAAACAAATTCGGTTTAATAAACTGGTTGATGATGCTGAAAATGAAAAGATCATTGTAAGCATTACAGGTCAAAATGAATTTAAGGCAGGAGATTTGAATAAATTCCTGAATAGTTTTGAAGTGCTGAATCCAGAACTTGTAATTTGCCGGATGGAACCCAATGTAAAATTACAATTTGAGATTAACATTATAAAAGGCAGGGGTTATGTTATAGCTGAAGAAAATCAGCCTGAAGATCCTCCATTTGGTTTGATCGCAGTAGATTCTATTTTTACACCAATAAAAAATGTGAAGTTTGCGGTAGAAAATTATCGGGTTGAGCAAAAAACTGACTATGAGAAACTTGTGATGGAGGTCATTACTGATGGATCTATTCATCCTAAAGATGCTTTAAAAGAAGCTGCCAAGATCCTGATATATCATTTTATGTTGTTCTCAGATGAGAAGATAACCCTTGATACGGAAGATAAATTTGCTAATGAGGAATTTGATGAAGAAGTACTACATATGAGACAACTGCTGAAAACCAAGCTTATTGATCTCGATCTGTCAGTTCGTGCATTGAATTGCCTGAAAGCTGCCGAGGTCGATTCACTTGGGGATCTTGTAAAGTTCAATAAGAATGATCTTTTAAAGTTCAGAAACTTTGGTAAAAAGTCCCTTACAGAGCTGGAAGACTTACTTACATCAATGGGATTGACCTTTGGAATGGATACAAGCAAGTTTAAATTGGAAAAGGAATAAATTAGTGCAAACAAGGTAATGGATTTTGAGCTATGCGACATAGAAAAGGATTTAATCATTTAGGAAGAACAAGATCACATAGAAAAGCCATGATGGCTAATATGGCATCTTCCCTTATTTTACATAAGAGGATTAAAACAACAACTGCCAAGGCTAAGGCTTTAAGATCATATGTTGAACCTTTAATCACAAAATCCAAGGAGGATTCTACTCACTCAAGAAGGGTTGTATTCAGTCATTTGAAGGATAAGTTTGCAGTGAGTGAGTTGTTTCGCGAAATTTCACCAAAAGTGGCAGACAGACAAGGCGGATACACCCGGATACTTAAAACGGGTAACAGACTTGGAGATAATGCTGATATGTGTATAATAGAGCTTGTGGATTATAATGTCAATTTACTTGAAGCTCAGGAAACAACTAAGGCTAAACCTTCACGGAGAAGAAGAGGAAAGAAAAAAGCAGCATCTGACAACACACAGACTAAAGTCCTACAGACTGAGGAAAGTGCTGTTAATGAAGAGAAAGTGTCTGATACAACAATTTCTGCTGAATCTCAGGAAGAAAAGCGTGGTGTAGAATCCCAGGCAGTGGATGGTAAATCGGAAGATAAGACAAAACCTGTGGAAAAGGTAAAAGATGTGGAAGAACCAAAAGTTGAAAAAAAGGAATCTGAGAAAGAACAGCCTGAAGAAGGAGAGAAACCTGAATAAAAACTTTACAGGATTTAATACTGATGGGATGAAGCATAAGCTTTATCCTTTTTTTTTGAATATCCGTGTTGAATCCACTCCCTCAAATTTTATATTTTTAACCAATTTACATTCTTACAGTTTACATTTTATTAAGATGTCTTTTATATATCATATTATCAGGATATTATATATAATTTAGGTTATGCGTTTAATGGCATTAACATAACAAATTTTAATATCTTTTCTTTTTTCTACTTACTATAATGTCATATTCCTTTTCGAAATTTATGTATTTTATAACAAAACCTATTGTATAACACATAAATGTTGTGATAAAAGAGCTTAAATATTTATAACTTTAATAATCATTTTTCAGAATTATTTATACAGTTCATATTTTAATTTATTTAAATTCTTATCAAATGTCCGATCTAAAGAAAAAATTACAAGAAAAAATTGAAGCCTGGCGACCCAGGACTGTTAAACTACTTAAAGAGCATGGAAATGTTAAGCTCGGTGATGTACTTATATCACAGGCAATTGGAGGTATGCGTGGTGTTAAATGTCTGGTAACTGATATTTCCTATCTTGATCCATATGAAGGGATACGATTCAGAGGGTATACAATTCCTGAAGTACTTGAAAAATTACCAAAACCTAAAGGTGGAGGCGAAGTGCCTCTCGTTGAAGGTTTTGTTTACCTTCTTCTAACGGGTGATCTTCCTACAGAGGCAGATGTAGATGCAATTGCAGAAGAATTTAATTTAAGAAAAGAAGTTCCGAAATATGTCTTCGATGTGATCAATGCCCTGCCAGCTGATACTCACCCTATGGTGATGTTTTCCGCAGCCATCATTTCAATGGAAAAGGAATCGGAATTTGTGAAAATGTATAACGCAGGTATGAGTAAAATGGTATACTGGGAACCAACCTATGAAGACTCACTGAACATGTTGGCTAAATTGCCTGAAATTGGTGCTTACATTTACAGAAAGAAATATAAGGGTGGTAACATTATTCCATCTAACCCATCTCTTGACCTTGGTGCCAATTTTGCTCACATGATGGGAATTGATAAACCCTATGATGATATGTCAAGGCTATATTTCATCCTTCATAGTGATCATGAAAGTGGAAATGTAAGTGCTCATACCGGTCATCTTGTATCCAGCGCTTTATCAGATGTTTATTATGCCATTTCATCAATGGTTAATGGACTGGCTGGCCCTCTTCATGGTTTGGCAAACCAGGAAGTACTCAGATGGATCCAGGGTGTTATGGATAAGATGGGGGGTAAAGTTCCAACAGAAGAAGAGATGACCAAATTTGTATGGGATACATTGAATTCAGGACAGGTAATACCGGGTTACGGTCATGCTGTTCTGAGAAAAACTGATCCGCGTTATACTGCTCAAAGAGAATTTTGCTTGAAACATCTCCCGGATGACCTGATTTTTAAGTATGTGAGTGTTTTATATAAAGTTGTTCCGGATATTCTCGTGGAACAAGGCAAAGCCAAGAACCCATGGCCGAATGTGGATGCCCAGTCAGGAGTCATTCAATGGTATTATGGAATAAAAGAGTACGACTATTATACTGTTCTATTCTCAATAGGCCGGGCTATTGGTGTGTTGGCCAATATTATTTGGGATCGTGCGCTTGGTTACCCAATTGAAAGGCCTAAATCTCTCACAACAGCAATGTTGGAAGAAATAGCTAAAGGCAAGTAAATTTTTTTTATAATCATAGAAGGCTGCCTTCGCGAGGAGACAGCCTTTTTTTAAAAGGAACCTAACCAGTGCTTCCCCATTTCTGAGATGGTTTTCGGATAGTTTTCTTCAAATAGATGATTTAATTCTATGAAATATTTTTTTGCCAGATGGGATAGTACAGGATCTGATTTATGCAAGATCCAGGTAGCTAGCTCAGCACGTATAGGTATATAATAATCAAGGTTTTCCAGAGCAGAATTATACAACAATTTCAGAAGATGTTTAAATTGCTTTTGTGTTGCAGGATCGGAAAACAAAACACAACAGAGGTGATTATTTATGAAATTCAGTTTCTGGTCTCATATGAAGTTTAGCCTTGGAAATTCGTTATGAGAATACTCCTTCAAGGATTTAACAGGAAGAAATACCTGTGCCGAAACTTTATCCAGAGGCAGGTCCCACCCTTCTTTACAAGGGCTGAACTCAATGAGACATGGATTTCCTATTCAAAGACAGGGTTGCCGGGTGAATAAACCCAAATCAACTATCTTATCCCTTATCAAATATTGAAGATCACCAATAAGGTATTGACTGTCCAATCCGACTTTTTTTAAAGGCAGGAACGATTTATTAACCCTGTTTTGCAAACCTTTTTTTAATGTTATGATAATTTGTATTTCACAAATGATATTAATAACATAGTAATTTATTCTGTATCTTGGGAAGTTGAAGACATTTATTTATTTTTTTGAATGTCTCATGATTTAGCATAAGATTTTACTTTTGATGTCCCAATGGGAAAAACAAACATTATTGTTCAGTTTAAAACTATGAAACCTGGGAAATCTGCAATATACAGCCTGCATCCCGGAACTAATTACAATTTCAGGTAAGGAGCACACCACAGTTTGTGAGTTAAAAGGCTGAAAACTAAGTTGGGACTAATTTATTTTTATCAGATGGTATACAAAGGACTTTGGGAATTCATAAAGCATCTTGAAAAAAATGATGAGATTGTAAAAATTAAGGAAAAAGCAGATCCTGTCCTGGAGATATCGGAGATTACTGACCGGGTCTCAAAATCTGGAGGAGGGGGGAAAGCCCTGTTGTTTGAAAACAACGGAACTGACTTTCCTTTACTAATAAATGCTTATGGATCATATAAAAGGATATGTATGGCCCTGGGCATTTCTGATCTTGAGGATATTGGAGCAAATATTTTGAAACTGGTGAGGGAGTTGACCTCTCCCAAAGAGAGTATTAAGGATAAGTTGCTATTGTTACCTCGTTTGAATCAGTTATCATCATGGATGCCAAGAACTCAGCCTGGTAGAGGCAAATGTCAGGATGTGGTTTTGGAAACACCTGACCTAAATATTTTTCCTATACTGAAATGTTGGCCTGAAGATGGCGGGAGATTTATCACATTGCCTCTTGTTCATACAAAAGATCCTATTACTGGGATTCGTAATGTTGGAATGTACCGTATGCAGGTCCTTGATAAAAATACCACTGGGATGCACTGGCATATGCATAAAGTTGGGGCCAGACATTACAGAGAGTATAAAAGTGCCGGGAAAAAAATTCCAATTGCGGTAGCACTGGGAGGTGATCCTGTATATACATATGTTGCAACTGCTCCCCTTCCTGATAATATGGATGAGTATATGTTCGCGGGATTTCTTAGAAAACAAAGAGTTGATCTTGTAAAATGCCTGACACAGGATATTGAAGTACCTTATGATGCTGATATTGTAATTGAGGGGTATGTTAATCCTGAAGATGATTTATTTTCAGAGGGTCCATTCGGCGATCATACTGGATATTATTCACTTGCTGATTGGTATCCGAAATTTCATGTTACTTGTATAACTCATAGGAAGAATGCTGTTTACCCGGCTACAATCGTTGGTATCCCTCCCCAGGAGGATGCCTATATTGCTAAAGCAACAGAAAGGATATTCCTTGTACCTTTGCAGCTATCTATCATTCCTGAGCTTATTGATATAGAGTTGCCATTTGCTGGTGTAGCCCATAATCTAACCATCGTAAAGATAAAAAAGGAGTACCCAGGACAGGCCAGAAAGGTAATGAATGCGCTTTGGGGTGCCGGACAAATGATGCTTAATAAAGTACTTATAGTTGTTGATGAAAGTCTGGATATTCATGATTATAAAATTCTGATCACTAATGTACTGAACAATTTTTCTCCTTTAAGTGACATCTGCTTTAGCAAAGGACCACTTGATGTTCTGGATCATGCATCATCAAAATTGGGATTTGGTGGGAAGATTGGAATTGATGCAACAAAAAAGTTGCCTGAAGAAGATGAATTTCATGACCATATTAATGATGAACAAAAATCTTTTAATTTTAATATTGACAGGGATGGTTTCCCGGAAATTGTAGCAGTAAATAATCAGCTATCTATGCAAGGTTTACCTTTGGTTATAGTTGCAGTAAAAAAACAGAATTCGGCCCAATTGAGAAAATTGGCTTCTCGATTAATTTCTTTAAGAGATTTCATTTGGATTAAAGTTTTATTTTTTGTAGATATAGAAGTGGATATTTATGATCTTGCAGCTGTAACATGGCTTATTGCCAATAATATTGATCCGCAACGTGACTGCTGGGTAGTTGGTGATCAGGAGAATAAAACATATTCGCATTTGTTTATTGATGGTACCCGAAAAACAAAAGGGAAAGATGATTTTGAGAGAGACTGGCCCAATATTATTGTTTCAAATGATGACACTATTACATCAGTTGATCAAATGTGGCCCTCTCTTGGTTTAGGCAAACTAATAAAATCACCGTCAATTAAGTATAAGCCCCTGGTAAAAGATGGAGGTGCAGAAGTTAAACATTAGATAATTAATTTCTTTAATTTGAATCACTTAATTAAACGTAAAACCTGTTTATTTCAAGAAACTATTCATAAATTTTTCAAGAAAGGCATATTTTTTGATGCAAAGAATATATTGAACTATTTGACGAAAATTTAAAAAATTTCTTTTTAAAATTTGAGAATTCTTAAATTTGTTAATCCAGCTAATTACTTTATCGCTTATGAGATATTATTTTCTCATATTTTTATTGTTTAACGGAATATATATTTATAGCCAGGATGATCGGGAAATGGTAGCCTATACCCATGAATTCCGGTTTAACGATGGCATATTCCTGGATTTTTCTCAAGTGAAACAAAATGACCCAATTCCAAAATATAAGATCCTGACAAATGCCAATTATCACGATCCTGATTTTTTTGATAAGGTTTTAAGACATGATATCCTATATTACTTTGATGATAATGCAGTCAGATTGGAGGTTAGACTGAAAGATATTTGGGGTTATTCACGCAATGGAGTTTTATACATCAGAATAAGTGAAAACTTTAACCGGGTTACAATTGTTGGGGGGATCTGTCATTTTGTAGGTACAGTTACAATTACTGATACACGGTATATGGATCCCTATTATAACAGATATAATTATTATAACAGATATAATTATTATAACAACTATTATTATCCCATGCAATCCACAACATATTCCCGTACAGAAATGAAGCAGTTTATTCTTGATTTTGAAACAGGAAAAGTTATGGATTACGATGTTCAGAATCTTGAAATAGCACTAATGAGGGATCCGGAGCTGCATGATGAATATATGATGCTTAAATCCAAAGAGAAAAAGCAATTGAAATTTTTATATATCAGGAAGTTCAATGATCGAAATCCTATTCGGTTCCCTAAATAATCCTTCTTCGATTTCATGCTGCCAAATTTGGGTGTTTATAATTCATTATAATGCAATATCACTTAAATGAATTATTGATAAAGGTATTTCAATTTTGTAATTTTATAACTTTCTTATATAAACCTTGCTATTATCTGATTAGAAAAAAAATAGTTAAAAATTCAAAAATGAAACGAATCCTAATACTTGTTATTTTATTGTCTTTTTTTACTTCATTTTACGGCCAGCCTGTTTTGCCTGCCACTTCTGAGGTTAATGCTTTTTTTAATTCCAAAACCCTGATTGTTTATGAAGGCAGCATGTTCTCACCTTATAATATCTATATAAAAGAAATGGTTGAGCAGTACTGGAAGATTACACCATTTGAATTTATAGATTACAATGAATTTGAAGAAAAAATGACTGATAGTACCTTATCTTTTTTGGTTCTGACAGATACACGATTTGAAAGGGACAAGTCAGGTATTCATTACAATTTCATAAACCTGTTGTTAGGGGCAAACGTAAAGACCATTACAGAAATGCCGGAAATCGGTTCATTACCTCTTTCATATTCTAATGGCAGTGAAGAAAAGTATTATTACAAACTAAAAGTAATAATTAGATTCCTGCAAAATAGGGCAAAGGAGTTAAGAGACCAGCCAGTTACATCATCAATGAAATACTTGAAATATTATAACAAAAACAGGCATGAAATTAAATTAAATACTTTGTTAATTGCTGAGAATGATCTGTCTTATAAGGCAGGGTCATCAGAAGTTATTTCAAAATATTATCCAAATACAATACGTGTCATTTCGGATGATGAACTGGAAAAAGCTATTTCGGATGATGAAGATGCGCTATTCCTTCATTATGTTGGTCCTGAAGAAAACAAAAGCAAAGGTTGGGCATTCAAAATGATCTTTGGAATCAGTAATGGCCAATTATATTATTATAACAGGCACACCATCTCTGACAAGAAACCCAGTGGCTTTCTGCTGGATGATTTTAAAAGAATTAGCAAGAATTAATCATGCTTGGAATACTTAATATTACCCTGATCATAATTGCGGCTGTTAAGGCTAATCGGGGTGAAGTGTTCAGGTATCCGCTTTCCATAAATTTTGTAAGGTAGGGATCATATCATTCAAACTTGTTTATTACAGGATCGCGCTGATTAAATTGTGACTAAATTCACATACTTAATATCTGAATTTCTATCTTTGTATTTTCAGATATTGTTCCTGTTAGAAACTGATAAATGACATTTCAAAAACCAACTATACCTAAGGGCTCTCGTGACTTTGGTCCTTCAGAAATGGCAAAGCGCGATTATATTTTTTCTGTAATTAAGACTGTATTTAAGAAATATGGTTATCAGCCTATTGAGACCCCTGCGATGGAAAACCTTAGTACACTTTTGGGGAAGTGCGGGGAGGAGGGCGATAAACTTTTATTTCGGATCCTAAATTCTGGTGATTTTCTTTCAAATGTATCAGGAAATGACCTGAAAAGTAAGGATCCTGTAAAACTGATAAATCTTATAACGGAAAAAGGATTGAAATATGACCTGACTGTGCCTTTTGCCCGTTACGTTGTGCAACATCAGAATGAAATCACTTTTCCTTTTAAGAGATATCAAATTCAGCCGGTTTGGCGTGCTGACAGACCACAAAAAGGCCGGTACCGTGAATTTTACCAGTGTGATGTTGATATTATTGGAAGCAAGTCGTTATTATCTGAAGTGGAATTAATCAAAATTGCTGATGAAGTTTTTAACAGACTTGGGATAAAAGTTATCATTAAGATTAATAACAGAAAGATCTTGGCCGGAATAGCTGAAATTATGGGACAGGCAGAGCAAATGATGAAAATAACAATTGCCATTGATAAGATTGAAAAAATTGGTCTGGATGGAGTTAAACATGAACTACTTGAAATTGGTATCCCACAGAGCTCAATAGATAAATTACTGCCAATATTGACTTTTACGGGAGATTTTGAAGAAAAAATGTTTTTGTTAAGAGATAATTTATCTTCCTCAAAAATCGGATTGCAAGGTGTTTATGAGTTAGAAACTGTAAGGGAATATTTATCATTTTTCGAATTATCAACAGCAGTCCAGTTAGATCTGTCGCTTGCACGGGGACTGAATTATTACACGGGAGCAATTATTGAGATAGTAGCTGAAGATATGAAAATTGGCAGTATTTGTGGCGGTGGTCGTTATGATGATCTTACCGGTGTTTTTGGTTTGAAAGATATTTCAGGAGTTGGGATCTCTTTTGGTGCCGACCGGATTTATGATGTAATGGACCAAAAAGATTTATTTTCTGAAGAAACATCCCAGGTTACTAAAGTTATGTTTGTGAACTTTGGAGAAAAAGAAGAAAAATACTGCCTCTCCATAATTGAAAAGGTAAGGAAAGCAGAGATATCTGCTGAATTATATCCCGACCATTCAAAGATCAAGAAACAAATGTCATATGCTAATAACAAAAATATTAAATTTGTTGCTATGGTTGGTGAAGATGAGATAAATGAAAACAAAATCACTCTGCGTAATATGACATCGGGTGAACAGATAAGATTGACTCTTGGCGAATTAATTTCAAAATTACAACTCGAATAAAGATTGAATTAATAACTGTGGCGTTAGTTATTTAAATGAACCTAATGAAATGCAAAGTAAAAAAGGTCGGGTTTTATTAAATGACGTCCCATTTATGAGTTCTTTTCAAGTGTTTTGATTCTTAAAGAAGTCCATCAAAAGCTTCCTGAACCATAAGAACAACCTGCCTCGCCATAAATTGACAGATTTAGTATGAATTGTATGTTGGCGAACATCGTGTTGTTTTTATAAATCAATATTAGAATATCTATTTTTGAAAGTATTTAATAAAATAAAATAATTTAATATGGCCATTATAATTAATGGTGGGGGCTTGACCATAGAAGATGTTGTCAATGTTGCCCGCAATAATGAAAAAGCAAAATTACATCCAGATGCTAAAGACAGGATTAGAATCTGTCGCAATATGTTAAATCGGAAGATGAAAACCGGAGAAATCATGTATGGTGTAAATACAGGGATTGGAGAGTTTTCTGAAGTTGTCTTAAATGATAAGCAGGTAAAAGACTTCCAGAAGTACCTGATATACAATCATGCTGCCGGGATTGGTGATCCTGCACCACAGGAGTATATTCGTGGTGCAATGTTAGGAAGGATCAATGTTCACTCGCACGGTAATTCAGGATGCAGGCTTGAAATAACACAAACACTTGTAGATATGCTGAATAAAGGAGTGACACCCTATGTTTGCCAGAAAGGATCAGTTGGAGCATCGGGTGATTTAGCTCCGATGTCACAGATTGCACTGCTTTTAATGGGAGAAGGGAAGGCATATTATCGTGGTGATCTGTTAGATGGAAAGGAAGCAATGAATCGTGCCGGGATTCCCATTCCCGGATTAGAAGCCAGGGATGGCCTTGCTACAATTAACGGGTCAAATGTGCTGACAGCTATGAGTGCTCTATTCTTGTTTGATGCTAATAATTGGTTAAAACAGGCCGAAATTGCAGCGGCTATGTCATTAGAGGCCCTTAAAGCCAATATGAGACCATATTCACCTAAATTGCATGAAGCACGAGGATTTAAGGGAGCAATTAGAAGTGCTAATGCAATTCAAAAGTTGATTCAAGGTGGTGACCTGCAATTGGGAAAAGTTGCTTGTAAGGTTCAGGATGCCTATTCCATGCGATCTACTCCTCAGGTAATAGGAACTGCCCATGATGCTTTAGCCTATGCCCGTTCACAAGTAGAAACTGAATTAAATGGTGTTGGAGACAATCCGGTCTTTTTTCCTGAAGAGGATCTACAATTATCAGGTGCTAATTTTCAGGGGTCTCCTGTTGCACTACCAATGGATATGGCTGGCGTAGCAATAACCATGGTCAGTGTTATGTCGGAACGACGTATGAACCGATTAATTAATCCTGCTTTAAGTGTTGGTTTACCGGCTTTCCTTACCAAGGGTGCAGGTATGTTTTCAGGTATGATGCTGAGCCAATATACCGCTGATATGCAAATTGTAGAACAAAGGATCTTATCAATGCCAGCATCAATACAATCAATTCCTGCAGCTGCCGATCAGGAAGATTTCGTTTCAATGGGAATGAATACTGCAATTAAAAATTTCCAGATTCTTGATAATGCCTATGGTATACTGGGCATTGAATTTATGGCTGCTGCCCAGGCACTTGATTTCAGGGATTATTCTTTTGGGAAAGGTGTGGAAAAAGCAAAGGAGGTTATCAGAAGATATGTTGAATTTCTTGATATTGACAGACCATTATATGATGATCATACAAAAATGAAAGAGATAGTGGAATCTTGTGAGATTTTACATGAAATTGAAGGAGTAGTAGGGCCTCTTGAATAATTTATTTCATCTTCGACAATAAATTTATTATTAAAACCTGCGGATGTTCTGACGTTGTTGACTATTCCTTATTTGACGGAGTAATATGCCTTTGTATTGAACCTCTGCCTGATAAAGCCTCATGACCTTTTTAATAGGTAAAATTTCCTTAAACTTTTGATGGTACTCTAATAAAATATCTGATTCTGCTTTGTTAAATGATACATATTCATCTGATACTTTTTCAATCTCATTATCTGTCATAGTGCCATAGTTTAGCCTGAAATATTCAGAAGATTTTTTTCGGTTTAATTGAATCTCATTTTTCTTTTTCTGATATTCATTATAAACAGGCCAGAACCTTTCAGCTTCATCACTAGTTAGCTGCAATTTTTGAGTAAAAAATGCAATTTTTTGTGCATTTAATCTCTCTAGTTTATCAATGTCATAGCCCTGAGCGGCACTATTAATTGCAAAAATCACAAAGGTGATAAAATAGAGGTTAAAAAATTTTATTGTTTTCATTTTCTTAAATCTTAAAATGCATTATACAAAGTTAAATCATCAATTCCTTCATTAATTAAATAGTCTATTATAATTTCTGATTGAACTGATATCTTCTGATCTAAATCTTCTAATTCATCTATACTCTCAATCAGAAGGGTTTCGTCAAAATCAGAAGCATAAAAATCAACATATTCAATTGCTTCATTATTTGAGATTGTATTTATTTTTCTGTCACCTAACAGGAATTTAATACCGACAAAACTAATGAATATGAAACCTATAACAGATGCAGCTATTAGAAGAACTGGTCTGATTCTTAACCAGGAATTTTTTAGCATGGCTGAAGATTCCTCATCGGTTTCAACTGACTTCATTATTCTTCCCGGCAAATCTTTGAAATAATTGCGGGGGACCTGAAACATCTCATCTTTGTTTATTTTTTCCAATTCCGATCTCATGATTTCATCTATGATTGATTGTTTGAATATTAGATTGAATTTTAAGCTTTTGGTTTAATTTTCTTTTAAAAAATTTTCAATTTTATTTACAGCATGATGATAAGAAGCTTTTAATGATCCAACCGATGTTTTGAGAATTTCGGAAATTTCTTCATATTTCATCTCTTCAAAATATCGCATTGTGAATACAATCCTTTGTTTATCAGGCAAAGAACAAATAGCTTGTTGCAATTTTTTCTGTATCTCATTTCCTGAAAAGTATATATCACTTTCCAATGTATTATACAGGTGTCTTTCATTATCTCCAAATGGTATAAGCATGTTTTTCTTTTGCTGTTTCAGAAACGAAAGTGCCTCATTTGTAGCAATCCTGTATAACCATGTAAAAAGTTGAGCATCTTCCCTGAAATTATCAAGATTTTTCCAGACTTTGATAAATGTATTCTGAATAACATCATCAGCATCTTCATGTGAAATAACAATCTTCCGGATATGCCAATATATTTTTTCCTGATATTTTTTAATGATCAGGTTAAATACCCACTCTCTAGTATCTTTTTTTTTGAATTGTGCCAGAAGTTCCTTGTCATTATATTTCATCTATCGCAATCCGGGTTTTCAGTATTTCATTAATTAGACCATAAATCCTGATAAAAGTTTAACGGAAGCAAGAAATTATTATAATCTTAAGGATTGTGAACTGCCTGATCTGACAGTAACCCTTTTTTCGATAGTATAATAACTGCTTTTAGCATATTTCGGACGGAATACAATTTTGTATACTCCTGGCTGTAATACAATTGTTTCATGTTTATGATTTGGATTTACGTTGTATATCCATTCCAGGTGATTCATTCTTTCAACGTAAATGCTGCCATAACCCGCGTTTGACATCAATAAGGTAATAATACCAGGTGTAGGTATGGAAATTGTAATGGTTGAGGATTGTTTTATTTCAACTCCCTTTACATAAATTCTTGGAAGAACTGGTATTTCAATATCATATTTTCCTGTCAGATATTTTTCAGTTTCATTCACCTTATGGATATTAAGTGTTTCCATATTATCTTCTTTTCTTATAATTACCTGCAGGTTATTATATCGACTTCCAGAGGATTGTATTTTTAAGTATCCCTGAGGAGCATCAGCCGCAATAATATTATGTTTTCCTTTTAATACAACAATGCTATCGACTACTACTGATGGAATTGTATGAACTACCATTCGATAGGTAATAAGCGGATCAAGGGTTATTGTATCAGGTTTTCCTCTATTATTGATTGTGTGAACATAGTTGTATTTAGCCTTTCCTGATTGAATATCATAAAATGTCATATTGACATTTGTTTCGGAAGGATAACCATCCTTGTCCAGTAAATTCACCTGGGCTGTTGTAGAATTTAAAGCCTCCGAAATTACAACACCCAGGATATTCTGAAATTCATTTTCTTCATCGGCATTGTAAAACCTTCCGACACAATCAAATGTTTTACGAAATTCCGGATCAAGTCCTATACAAACAATAAATGGTTTAAGAAATATACCTTTCTTTTGCAGCTCCCGGGATACAGCGCATGGATCTCCATCGCACCTTTCAATACCATCGGTAATCAGAATAATTATATTCCTGCAATTATCACACTTTGGAAAATCATTGGCACATTGCTCAATAGAATAGGCAATTGGTGTAGTTCCTTTAGGGGTAAGGTAGCGTAATCTTTGTCTAATCCTGGGTGCATTATTACTGGCAAAAGGAACTTCTAGCTTGGTGTCATTACAATCCTGAGGTGGTACAACGCTCTGATGCCCATAAACTCGCAATGCCATTTCAATATGGTTCAGTTTTTCAAGACTGTCAATAGTGTGAATTAAAAATTTTCTTGCAATATTTATTTTTCGGTCACTATCCCAATATCCTGCCATGCTTTGAGAACAATCTAGAAGAAATAAAATGCGAGTGGTGGGAGGTTCCGGTTTATCATTTGAAATACGGATCTGAGCATAGGTGATCTGAATAAAAAGGATCCCAATTATGAAATGTACAATGTGGGAGAAATATTTCCT
Organism: Bacteroidota bacterium; assembly: GCA_030613125.1. Lineage (GTDB taxonomy): Bacteria > Bacteroidota > Bacteroidia > Bacteroidales > VadinHA17 > JAUWMO01. The sequence goes on from JAUWMO010000004.1 coordinate 18,559, forward strand.
CAAGGTAAACTTACTTTGGTTTTCTTTTGATAAAGGTAATAAAAATTCCATTTTTCGCAGGAATACGAGCTACCTCAACCTTGATTTATACGAAGCGGAAAGCTTTGATGTTTCTAAATAAGACAGAATAAATGTAATTTTGTGCAAATTACCGAAATTTAATACTATGGGACTGAAATGTGGAATAATTGGCTTAACAAATATTGGAAAAACCACTTTATTTAATTGTATATCCAATACGAAAGCTGAAATAACAAGTTTCGCTTATAGCTCAAATAGATCAAATATTGGAATGATAAATGTGCCTGATCAGCGTCTTTCAGAATTGGTTAAGTACCAGGAAACACAAAAAGTCATTCCAGCAACCTTGGAAATAGTTGATATTCCTGGTCTTGCAAAAGGTGCAAGTAAGGGAGAAGGTGTAGGAAATGTTTTCCTTTCAGATATCCGGAATTACGATTCACTAATCCATGTTATTCGTTGTTTCGATGATGAAAATTTATCACATATTGAGGGCTCCATTGACCCTGTCAGAGATATGGAAATAGTCGATTTAGAACTACAGATCAGGGATTTAGAATCGATTAATAAAAAAATGGAAAAATTAATTAAGATATCGAAATCTGGTGATAAGGAGGCAAAACATGGACATGAAGTACTAAATGCCTTAAAAAGGCATCTTGAAAATTTCCAGCCTGTCAGAAAAGTCCCTATAACTGAATTTGAGCGTAAATATATTGAGGATCTTTCTCTTCTGACAGCCAAGCCCGTAATGTATGTTTGTAATGTTGATGAAGCTTCAGCAATTAAAGGGAATAACTATGTAGATCAAGTAAAAGACACACTGAAGAATGATAAAGCTGAGCTTCTGATTATTGCAGCAGACCTGGAGGCTGAAATTGCTGAATTGGATGATGAAAATGACAGAATGGAATTTTTATTGGATACCGGATTAGAAGAACCCGGCGTAAACAAATTAATAAGATCTGCATACAGACTTTTAAATTTGAATACTTTTTTTACTATTGGTCCAAAAGAAATAAAAGCGTGGACTATTCATGAAGGTGTTACCGCACTACAAGCTGCCGGTGTGGTACACAGTGACATGGAAAGAGGTTTTATACGAGCTGAAGTAATGCATTCTGATGATTTTGTAACCTTTGGATCTGAAAAAGCTTGTAAAGAAAATGGCAAGTTTCATGTAGAAGGAAAGAATTATGTTGTAAAGGATGGAGATATTCTGCATTTTCTATTTAATGTCTAAAACCGTTTTATGAATTCCAGAGACATTTTATTTGTAATTGCTCTGTGTTTTTTGCAGATATTTTTAATACATGCACAAGAAGCTGATTTGCAAAAAGCTTTAGCAAAAAAATACCTTTATGAGAGGGGAGAGGTTATTTTTGAGTTTGAGATGTCTGATCCATTAATTTTTAATAAAATATCACAAATAATATCCATTGATATAATAAAAAGTGGAAAAGTCAGAGCATATGCGGATAGAACAGGTTTTATGAATTTTTTGGAATTCAATTTAATTTATAATGTACTAACTCCTCCCGGGATTAGTTATAAGTCAGGTATCCGGAAAACTTACTATAAATGGTTGCCCTGGCAAACCTATCCTACATACCAACAGTATGATTCAATAATGAATAGTTTTACAATCAATTATCCGCAAATTTGTACTCTTGATACTTTTGGATATAGTGTTGAGGGCAGAATGTTATTGGCACTTAAAATATCTGACAATGTTGAAATAGATGAATCTGAACCAGAATTCATGTATTCATCTACCATGCATGTAGATGAAACTGGCGGTATGATATTAATGCTAAGATTTGCTGATTATTTATTGTCAAATTATGGTGTTGATACATTGACAACCCAGCTTGTTGATCAGGCTGAAGTGTGGATAAATCCCCTGGCTAACCCTGATGGTATGCATGCAGGGGGGGATAGCACAATTACAGGTGCAACAAGATTTAACGCCAACTACGTTGATCTTAATAGAAATTTTCCTGATCCTGAAGATGGAGAACATCCTGACGGTAAGGATTATCAACCCGAAACAATTGCAATGATTGAGTTCATGTCTTCGCATAATTTTACTATGTCAGCAAATTTCCATTCAGGAGCTGAGGTGGTGAATTATCCCTGGGATACATGGAATTTAAAACATGCTGATGATAACTGGTTTCAATTTGTATCTCATGAGTATGCAGATACAGTGCAGGAATACAGTAATGATTATATGAACGGATTCAATGATGGAATTACCAACGGGTATGAATGGTATTCCATATCGGGAGGCAGACAGGATTATATAACATATTTTCTGCATGGCAGGGAGACAACTATTGAACTGGATAACAATAAAATAACTCCTGAGAATCAATTGGATCAACTTTGGAACTACAATTACAGATCGCTGGTCAATTATGCCCGCCAATCGATATTTGGTATAAATGGATTTGTTACTGATTCGGAGACAGGTTCACCCCTTAAATCAAAAGTTGAAGTGATTAATTATGATTATGATAACTCAATGGTGTTTTCTGATGCCAGGACAGGATTTTATGTTCGGCTGTTAAAATCAGGTATGTATGATTTAAGATTTAGTTCTGAAGGTTATATAGATGAAGTCATTCCAGGTGTTGAAGTAATCGATTTTCAAAAAATAAATATTGATGTTGAATTAACTGTTCAAACCGACATTCCTAAAAATCAACTCTGGATCTTTCCAAACCCGGCAACAGATAAAATTTGGCTGGAATTCTATCTGACTTCATCATTACGAGTTTCTGTAGAAATATATGATGCGATGGGCACCAAGATGTTTTCGTCAGAGGAAGAAATGCGTATAGCAGGGAAACACATTATCCCGCTTAACATACAAATGTTACCTAAAGGGGTCTTTGTAATAGCTGTCAAAGGAGATAATTTAAACCTGAAAAATAAATTCATAAAAATTGAATAGATCAATTCTTCTATTCATTTCAGTTATTCCTTTTATCTTTGCCACTTATTATAAATATTGACATTAAAATTTAAATATACATGTTTAATAATAGCTATATTAGGTTTATTCTAGCCGGATTTCTGTTATTTTTTTTAATAATCGTATCAAAGGCCCAACAATCTAACAGAATCCCTTCTGAACGGCCGGAGTTAATTATTGCACTGGTGGTGGATCAGATGAGGCCCGATCAGATTCACAGATTATGGGATAAATTTGGAGAAGGTGGATTTAAAAAGTTAATAAATAATGGAACAGTAATTCAACAGGCAGGCTACCACTATTTTAATACTCAGGGTCCTCCTGGTTATGCTACAATATCATCGGGAACCCAGCCTTCGGATCATGGTATCGTTTCTACTGATTGGTATGAGTTATTAGGTGAGGAAATGGTTCGTTCTACTGAAGATCTTTCAGTTAACCCGGTTGGAGGCAGTTTTATTAACGGGTTATTCTCGCCTGATAATTTAATGGTTTCTACCCTGGGTGATGAACTTAAACTTTCTAATCAATCCCGGTCGAAGGTATTTGGTGTTGGTTTAAATAATGAAGGTGCAATCTTATCTTCAGGACACTCCGCAGATGCAGCTTTCTGGTTTGATGAAAGCACAGGTGGTTGGATGACCAGTACCTATTATATGGATTCCTTACCACTCTGGTTGAATAAGTTTAATCAAAAAATGTTACCTGATATATACCTTGATCGTACATGGGAACCTTTGTTGCCATTGAATGAATATACTGAGAGCATGCCTGACAGTTTGCTTAATAAAGAAGGACTTTTCGGGCAGGTTACATTTCCTTATGACCTGAAGAAACTTGGTGGAAAAAGAAATAGGAGAAGGGATTATTCATTAATGAAATACACCCCTTATGGTGTTACATTTACAATGGATATGGCCCTAACTTTGATTATAGAAGAAGAACTGGGCAAAGATAACTATCCTGATTATCTTGCTTTAAATTTGTCAGCTTTTGGCCCGGTGTCAGAAAAGTTCGGCCTGGAATCGGTAGAGTTCGAAGATGTATTGCTTAGACTGGATAGGGAACTGGCACATTTTCTGAAATCAATTGAGGAGTTATTGGATAAGAACAGAGTACTTATCTTTTTTACTGCAACACATGGGATGCACAAAGAATCAGAGTATTTGAGAAAGATGAAATTACCTACTGGACAATTTGACAGAAATCAGGCACTTTCTTTGCTTAAAAGTTACCTGAATGTGAAATTTGGTAGTGGTAATTGGATTAAAGGCTATTACGGCAACCAGATATATTTTAACCGGGTGTTAATTGAGGACTCAAAGATCTCACTTCAGGAAATTCGTGATCAGGTAGCAAATTTTATGGTTCAGTTCACTGCAGTAGCTCATGCCATCACAACATCTACTTTTTCATATGCTAATTTTTCCGACAATTTAAACTCACTTGTACGGAATGGATATAATCCCAAACGTTCAGGAGATATTACAGTTGTTTTAAGATCGGGTTGGAGGTTGGAAGGAGAAGGAAGAACAAGTACTGGATACAATTACGACAGAAGAGTTCCAATGATTTGGTATGGATGGAAGATTGGTAAAAATATTATTTATCGTGATATTGATATAACTGATATTGCACCAACTCTATCACTTTTTTTAAACATTCCGTTACCTGATGCCTGCTCAGGAAAACCAATTCTTGAGTTATTAAAGTAATATTCAAAACTTAAAAGAGCAAGTTATTTAACCAATTATAGTATCAGACATTAATAAAAACATTTTTTTATTATATAGAGTTATTTATATATTTGCAGGCTGATAAATAATTTAGTTGAAACTTTAACAATTGAAAAAATGAGAACAATTACTGGAAAAAATGTAAAAAGTATACTGGCACTATTATTTTTTACAGTATCATTGGTTGGAGTTGCTCAAACTAAGAAAGAAGCTGTAGATGCATTCAATGAAGGAGTTGCCATGGTAAAAACCGATCCGGATGGTGCTATTAAAGCTTTCAATAAATGTATTGAACTTAGTGAGCAGTTGGGAGAAGAAGGTGATGAAACTAAATTGGCATCTGAACAACAACTTCCTTTATTGTATTATAAAGTTGCAGTTAACAATTATAAAAAGAAAGAATTTGATGTTGCTATTAAAGCTTTTGAGGAGTCAATACAGGTTGCTGAAAAGTATGGCAATGATGAGATTAGTAAACGATCGAAAAAAATTATTCCTCAGGTTTATTATGCTAAAGGCAGCAATGAGTATAAGAATAAGAATTTTAATGCTGCTATTGCTTCATTAAATAAGGCCATTGATCTTAACCCTAATTATGCCAAGCCATATTTGATTATAGGATCGATTTATAAAAGTATGGGTGACTTTGATAATATGTTGGCAGCCTGTGATAAAGCAATAGAAGTTGGATTGGCAACAAATGACAAAAAAACTTTTGCATCAGCTGAAAAACTGGCTAGAAATACAATGTTCAACCAGGGTATTGCTTCATTTGGATCAAAGAATTGGCAGGATGCTGAAAAATACTGGAAGAAATCTATTGAGTATGGTAATAATTCACCGGATGTTTATTATCAGCTCGGAAAAATGAATATTGCTGAGAAAAAGTGGGAAACTGCTATAAATAACCTTAATAAAGCTATTGAGCTTGACCAGGGAGAAGCTGCTGACAAGGCTAAATATTTTTATGAACTGGGAAATGCATTTATAGGAAAAGGTGATAATACTCAAGCCTGTAGTTCATTTAAGAAAGCAATGTTTGGTCAATATACTGTGAATGCGAAATATCAGATTGAACAGGTTTTAAAATGTAAATGATTTTATAATTTTGAATTCTGACGATATAAAAAGCGTAGTTTTCATAAGAGGATTCCTGATTAGGGATCCTCTTATTATTTGTTTTATATTGAAACTAATATGAGATTTTAAACATTTGAAAACTGTAATGTAATTTTTTTGATCTGTTCGATTAAACCAGGCTTTGACTCAATAGCATTTCCGACAACAATCATATCAGCACCAGCCTGGTAGGCCTTCAAAGCATCCTTTTCGGTACTTATACCTCCCCCAACTATCAATGGAACTGCAATATTTTTTCTGACAGCTGTGATTATTTCCGGGGGAATTGGGGTCTTGGCACCACTGCCTCCTTCAAGATAAATTACCTGGTTCCCTATCATTTCACCGGCTAACGCTGTTGCAACAACAATATCTTTTTTGTGTGAAGGAATGGGAATAGTATTACTTATATATTCAACAGCACTGGTCTCGGAGTCTCCTACCAGAATATATCCTGTTGAGATTACCTCAATATTCATTTTTTTCAGAATAGGTGCTGCAAGGACATGATTCCCTATCAAATGCTCAGGATTTCTTCCTGAAATCAAAGACAATAATAAAATACCATCTGCCATCTCCGAAAGTTGATGAAGACTTCCGGGAAACAAAAGAACTGGAATTCTTGTGAGTGATTTAATTCTTTGAATTGAGTTATCTAATGATTCAGATATCAAACTCCCACCAATCAGGATGAAGTCAATATTGTTATTATTTGCAATTTTGATAGTATGATCAAGGTCTTTTTTCGAAAAATTTTCCGGATCAATTAGTATGGAAAAAAGTTTTTTCTTTCCAGTAATGCTTTTCAATAAAGAATAAATCATTGTCACAATTGTTTGCAACACATCACTACAACATAGTTTTGCATTTTGAAATAATGCATATTGAATTCTTGATGCATTTCGTTAGAATGAACGATACCCTTAATGTCACCTTTTTCAGCAACTTCAAAAGGTTCAATATATAAATTGTGCTTGAAATTCAATTGATCTTTATTACAGATTTTGTAAAGTGCTTCCTTAGCACACCAGTGGATATATAGGTGATATTTTTTTAATTCCGGGTTGTCAGTTATTTTTTCTGCAGGATGGATAAATTTGTAAGCTATATTTGAAATCCTGTGAGACATAAATTCAAGATCAATACCAACTCGTTTTGTTCTGCTTAATAAAATTGATGTCAGTTTATGAGAATGGGAAATACTAATTTGATATGAATTATCTTTAAGGTAGGGCTTGTTAGTCAGATCATATAAGATCCTTACTTCTCCTCCTATTAGATTCTTTAACAGAACCCTTACACTTAAATATTCTAATTTCCTGTTATAATTCTGGAATCTTTCTAATCTCTGTAACTCATCCTCTTCAAGATCTACCACTGAAAAAAGATTTTCATAATCTTCTAATATTTCCCATGTCCCCAAAAGACAATCTTTTGGCATTTCTTTCTTTTCAATAAGGCCCATCAGGATGTTTTAATTTGATTATATGAAAACCATCAAATACAAAAGTACATAAAAGATAATGATTAAAATCTGTTTGTAGTATGGTAAGGCTCGGACCATTTAAATGGTAGTAAATTCATATGATTCTATTTCCATTCAAATGTGTCAATAAAATAAATGATATCTCTCCTGAAAAAATCGATTACTGGTTTAAGTGAATCTTTATTAACCCTGGTCCTGAAGTATAGAGCTCCTCTTAGAAAATGATTTGTGCTATCTGTTATAAAGAATTGAACCGAGGATGCTGTATTCCCTTCAATGTTATACAGAATTCCAAAAACCTTTTTACGCGGTTTATTTATTAGCTGTTCATGAATAGCGTCAGCCTTTATGGTATGTTTATAAGCCAGGGTATGCGAATCTTCAATAAATGCACTTAAATTACCGGTAACAGGTTTATAACTTATATGGATTTTACCATCATATTCATTAAATTCGATATTTATCCAACACGGTTCAGAACCTGGCCCACTGTCTGGTACAACTCTTCCATATGAAGGATACATAAAAAAATATGGGCAATTTCCATTATATGGTTGATACTTTTTTTCAGGGAAATCTATTCGGTAAAATCCTCTGGGTTTAGGAGAGTGATTAGGTCGGCAACCAGTCAATATGACTGTAAAACACAGAGTAACCGAAACTATGATTTGCAATAATTTATCTTTCATTTTTTAATCCGTTGGTTAACTGATACCCTTATTTTTTTAATTCTCCGGTTATCAGCCGATTCAATCCTGAAAACAAATTCATTATAAGTAAACTCATCATCTTTCTCAGGGATATCACCCTTTATCTCAAGAATTAACCCGGCGAGAGTGTCAGCATCTCCTTTTATTTCATTAAAAATCGTATCAGGTTTGTCCAGAACTTTATAGAAATCATTTAATAAGGTTTTTCCTTCAAAAATATAGGTTGTGTCATTGAGTTTGGTATAAAATATATCATTCTCATCATATTCATCTTTTATCTCCCCTACAATTTCTTCAATGATATCTTCAAGTGTTACGATTCCACTGGTACCACCATATTCATCAATCACAACAGCCATATGTATTTTATTGGATTGAAATTCACCAAGAAGGTCATTGATTTTCTTTGATTCAGGAACAAAATAGGGTGGTCTAATCAATGATTGCCATTTGAAGGTAGCTTTATTATGCAGGTGTGGTAAGAGATCCTTTATATATAATATTCCTTTTAAATGGTCAAATGAATCAGAGTAAATAGGGATCCTTGAATACCCAGATTCTAAAATATTTTTAAGGAGTTTTGGAAAAGGAGTAGAAAGCTCAATGGCAAAGACATCGATCCTGGATTTCATAATTTCACTTACAGCAATGTTGCCAAACTTTACAATACCCTTGAGAATTTGCTCATCTTCAGATATTTCTGTCGATGAAAGATCGAGGGCATCTGATAGTTCATCCATTGAGATATTGGCTTTCTTTTTTGTTAGTCTAATGCTTATTAATGAAGTTGATGAAACCAGTAAAATCACTAATGGTTTGAAAACTTTCTCAAGAATAGTAATTGCAAAGGCCATAAATAGAGAAAACTTCATGGTAAACTGATTTGCATAAATTTTGGGAAGTATTTCTCCAAATAGTAACAATAAAAAAGTTATTAGGATAATCTGAATCAGAAATCCAATTACTCGGGATTCTCCGAAATCAACAAGGGAATTTGTTATGTAAGCTGACAAGATGACAATACCAACATTTACAAAATTGTTCACAACCAGGATAGTTCCAAGCAGTTGTTCTGGATTTTTGAGAAGAGTCACTACTTTTTTTGAAGCATTGGATTTACTTTTTTTTAAGCCAGCAATATCAGATGGTGAAAGTGAAAAGAAAGCAACTTCAGACCCGGAGATTAGGGCTGAGCAAATTAGAAGTAATAGCAGAATAATTAAGCAGAATATAATTCCTGCTGTTGGTGGCTGGAAATATAAGTGAAAATCAGCTAAATATACTAACGGGACAGGATCTTCCGATTCCAAAACAAATAATTATTAAAAATCGAAATAACTAAAAAGGGAGGTCATCATCCCCCTGGGTCGCCTTATCATTAATAAAAGGATCTGATGAATCTCCATTAGTTTCTATAGTATCCGAAGATATCTCTTTGGCTGCATTCGGGTCCTGATTATCAGGCAGTTGTGGCTCTTGTTTGCTTTCAGGTTTTCTCCCAAGCATTTGCATATTATCTCCAATAATTTCAGTGATGTAACGTTTATTCCCTTCTTTATCATCGTATGAACGACTTCTTATTTTACCTTCAATATAAAGCGGATTACCTTTTTTAACATACTTATCTGCCACTTCAGCCAATTTTCTCCAAAGAACAATATTATGCCATTCAGTATTGGTTACCCGGTCACCACTTTTATTTGTATAGGTTTCACTGGTTGCAAGCGGGAATTTTGCTATTACCACACCATTGTCAAGGTATCTGACCTCTGGATCACGACCAACATTTCCTACCAGAATTACTTTGTTAATCATACAGAAATTCCTTTTATATTATTTAATGTAAAAGTATTAATTTTTACGGCTAATTACAAACTCAAAATAATTTCTGGAGAATTCTGACAAAACAGGTTTATGGTTTTTTTCTTGAATTTTTTACAAGTAATTAATTTGAGCTTGAATCCTTATTACTTTAAACCAGGAATTGTCAAGAAAGACGACAGAATTGTTTATGAGATCCCGGTAAAATATAGATCACATTTAATATTTTTGAAAGCAGTGTTTTCAAATTTTTTTAGTGCATTATTACTTAATTTTCAGATTAGTGACCATTAAATTGTAGTTTTTTATTCAAGTTCTAAAAATAAAACTATATCATTTGATGATTTTTTAAAAATCTTTTTATATTTGCAGTCCCAAGTGAATTGATTTGTAAACTATTGATAACTAAAGATTTTAAAAATGACTAAAGCAGACATTGTAAATGAGATTTCCAAGAATACAGGAATAGAAAAGGTAACTGTTCAAAAAACAGTTGAAGCTTTCATGGAAACAGTTAAGGATTCCTTAGTAAGGGATAAAAATGTATACTTGCGGGGATTTGGCAGCTTTGTAGTAAAGAAAAGAGCTAAAAAAACTGCAAGAAATATTTCTAAGAACACAACTATTATTATTCCAGAGCATTTCATTCCTTCTTTTAAGCCTGCCAGATCGTTTGTGAATAAGGTGAAGAATAATGTGAAGGGTTAATTTAAGAATTACTAAATTAATATCAATATGCCGAGCGGAAAGAAGAGAAAGAGACATAAGATGGCAACTCACAAGCGGAAAAAGCGCTTAAGGAAGAATAGGCATAAAAAGAAGAAATAATATTTTACCATCTTATCACATTGATTTATTATTAAACTAAAGGTCCGCATGGGCCTTTAAGTTTATTCTGTTATTTCATAGCTCAATTATTCGTTTGTATTTGATTTAGTTAACCTATTGGTGTTGTGAGCAATGAATTGGTTATTAATGTAACTTCCCTGGAAATTACAATTGCCCTCCTTGAAGAAAAAAAACTTATTGAGCTTACCAAAGAGAGGAGCAATCTCCAATTTTCAGTTGGGGATGTTTACCTGGGAAAGGTGCGCAAGATAATGCCCGGACTCAATGCTGCATTTATTGATGTAGGATATGAGAAAGATGCTTTTTTGCACTATCTTGACCTGGGAGTTCAATACCTGTCTCTTAATAAATATCTTAATCTTACTATTTCGAAAAAAAGTAAACCTGTTTCATTTCAAAAATTAAGGGTGCAGGCAGATATACCTAAAAATGGAAAGATATCTGATATTCTGAAACCAGGCCAGAGTATTCTGGTACAAATATCGAAAGAACCAATTTCAATGAAGGGGCCAAGATTGACCTCGGAAATTTCAATTGCTGGCCGTAATCTCGTACTTCTGCCCTTCTCTGAAAAAGTATCTGTATCACAAAAGATTGAGGCTCAGGATGAAAGAAATCGATTAAAAAGACTGCTCCTCAGTATTAAACCAAAAAACTACGGGGTTATTATAAGAACTGCAGCTGAAGGAAAAAAAGTTGCTGTTTTGGATATTGAATTAAGAATGTTAATAGAAAAATGGGAAAGTGCTTCTGAACAAATTAGGGGTGCTAATCCACCAAAACTGGTGATAAGTGAACTAAACAGAACATCTGCCCTATTAAGAGATATATTATCAGTTTCTTTTAATAGTATATACGTAAATGATGGGTCTTTGCACAGAGAAATAAAAGAATACATTGGAACAATTGCTCCTGAGAAAGTTAAGATTGTAAAAAAATATGAAGGTAAAATTCCAATTTTTGAACATTTTGGGATTAATAAACAGATTAAAACTTTATTTGGAAAGACAGTATCTTTTAAGAATGGTTCATATCTCATAATTGAACATACTGAAGCACTGCATGTAATTGATGTAAATAGTGGTAATCGTTCCAAATCAGGTGATGATCAGGAGACTAACGCTTTGCAAGTAAATTTGGCGGCTGCTGAGGAAATTGCCAGGCAACTGCGTCTTCGTGATATGGGTGGTATTATCGTGGTTGATTTTATTGATATGATTACTACTGAAAACAGGCAGATGCTATTTGAGAAGATGAAAGAAGCAATGTCTGCCGATCGGGCAAAACATAACATTTTACCACTAAGCAAATTTGGTCTTCTTCAAATTACACGCCAGAGAGTAAGGCCTGAAATGAATATTGAAACAATTGAGAGTTGTCCAACATGCCACGGAACTGGTGAAATAGCTCCAAGTGTATTGTTTGAAA
>JAUWMO010000369.1 GCA_030613125.1 Bacteroidota bacterium
TTATTCCACGAAACATAACAGAGAAGTTAGATTCTTTGCTTTCCTATTTTCCCATAGTCGGTATTACCGGACCACGACAATGTGGAAAAACCACACTTATTAAAGAGTTTATCAAAAAACAAAAGAATATATAAATGGAAATTTACATTTCCAATCTGATAGAAGACATGCAACAAGCGGGAAAAAACCTGCCTGCCTTTTGATATTTAGTATTTCTTTATTATTTTAGCATGAAAATTAGTAATGACAATACCATATTTTCATGGATGATTTTATTCCACGAAACATAACAGAGAAGTTAGATTCTTTGCTTTCCTATTTTCCCATAGTCGGTATTACAGGACCACGACAATGTGGAAAAACCACACTTGTTAAGGAGTTTACGCGCAAAAGACGTGATAAAAAGTATTTATATCTTGATTTAGAATACGATGAAGACCTGGCTAAACTTTCAAACCCGGTGGCATTTTTTTATCGTTATCAGGATTATTGTTTACCTTTCGTAGTACTATTATGTGGTTTTCACTATGGGAAGTTACAACGATTGGTAAATAAAACACATATGGATTAGTAAAAATGAAAACTTACATTTCCCACCTGATAGAAGACATGCAACAAGCCGCAAAAAGCCTGCCGGCAAAACCATATCTTGAATTATCTGAAGATGATGAATGTTTACGAGGTGTAATAGAATATGAAAGCATAGAGCCAAAACCAATGCAGGAATGGTTTGGGATAGAAAAAGCCAACTTCCCCCCTGCCGAAAAACTGAGCAATGATGAATTGAAGCTTATGGTAAAAGAAATCATTAAGCTTTGGAAAGCCTATAACTTCGATCCTGTTTTGCCCAAAAACCTTCCGGCCCGTATCACCTACCAAACACTTGTCAACTATTTTGATAAACCCGTAATCTGGGTTAGTGAAGGAATTATTGGTGTTGAGTTTTGCGAATACGATCCCCAAAATTGCCCCTTCCCATCCGAATATTGCATGTGCAAAGATTTTGAAAATGATTTTAATACTGATGCCGATGATTTTGAACCGGGTTTATGTATTGATAATTCATACGAAATAACAATTCTTGATAAGGAACTCAGTGAGATAGCTGAAAATAAATTACCGGAGGCACCCATTGTGAACAAATTGGAGAAATATGTAAATCAGCTTATCGGAGATTTGAATTTTGCTGTAGAAAAAAGAAAAAACCAACCCAATATTCCTGACAATATTGAAATAAGGAGTGCCAACAGCCTTATCGACTTAATAAAAGGTCCCTTTAAAACATTGGAAGACCTGACAGGTATTTCTCAAAGTGTTTTCCCCGATCATATTGACATGAATGGAATTCAGACAAGGGAAGTGTTAAAAGTTTTGCTTAAATTATTAGATGTTTATAAACTTAAAATATATTACCCGAAAGAATTGCCGTTTGAATTTAAATACCAGACCCTTGCGGATGAATGGAATGAGTGCTATGTAAAAGACTTGCCTGACTCAGGCGACGATATCGACTTTTGCACGGGAGAACCACAAACCTGCCCGTTCGGAGAATACTGCGACTGCGGTGATAATGATTTTGATTTCAGTGATGATGAACCTCCTGAGCCAGATACAGAAAACAATTCAGAAAAAGATATAGATATGCCCTTTTGATATTTACGATGTGCTTTTTCATCGATGGATCGACCAAAAGTAAACATATTTTCTAATCACAGAATCTGTACATCCTGAACGATCTCAAATCCCCGTGACAAAGCCTTTTCATTCAATGCAATAAGATGATGGTATCTTTCGGGTAGTGATTTTCTAAGTCCTTTTATCACATTTTCAAGTTTCACCAATGGTTTGACTTTCAGATATGCTCCAAGCATGATCATATTGAAAGTCTTGGTTGATTCCATTTTTGCAGCTTCAGAAGCAGCATCGGCACGGTAAATGTTTATATCTTTTCTTGCCGGATGCCTGGAAATACCATTTCCGTCATAAATTAGCAATCCCCCCGGTTTCACCGCCTCTTCAAACTTGTCCATTGATTGTTGGTTCAGAATAATTGCTGAATCAAAGGAATTCAGTATAGGGGAACTAATCCTGTCATCACTTAAGATGACTGTAACATTTGCTGTACCACCCCTCATCTCAGGGCCATAAGATGGCATCCAACTCACTTCCTGATCTTGCATCACACCTGAATAACAAAGGATCTTACCCATTGACAGGACTCCCTGACCACCAAAGCCTGCAATTATTATTTCTTCAGTCATAATTCATTATTTGGTATTTTTATTTAAAATCATAGACTCACTGATTTAATTGGCAGCATTCTCAACCAGAATATCTTGCTGCTTATAAATTATTCATCTTCCGGTACCTTAATATCACCCAAAGGATAAAATGGGAACATATTCTCCACCATCCAGTTGTTGGCTTTCACGGGAGTCATTTTCCACCCTGAATTACAGTTAGAAACAATCTCAACGAACGATACTCCTCTATTAAGCTTCTGGAATTCAAAGGCTTTACGCACAGATTTTTTACATTTCCTGACTGCTGCGGGAGTATGAACTGCCTGTCTGCTCACATAATATGTTCCCGGTAAGTGGGCAATCAGTTCAGTCATTTTAATTGGATTACCCATCAGGGAAATATCGCGGCCATAAGGAGTTGTTGAGGATTTCATACCTACCAGGGTAGTAGGAGCCATCTGGCCTCCAGTCATACCATAGATACCGTTATTAATAAAAAACATTGTTATATTTTCTCCCCGGTTACAGGCATGAATTGTTTCTGCTGTACCAATGGCAGCCAGATCACCATCCCCTGATATGTGAATACAAATTTCTCAGGCCATAACCTTTTAACCCCTGTGGCAACAGCCGGTGCCCGGCCATGCGCAGCCTCTTGCATATCTATATCAAAATAATTATACATAACTACTGAACACCCTACCGGAGCAATACCAATGACTTCCGACTGTATATCCATATCTTCTATCACTTCAG
>JAUWMO010000234.1 GCA_030613125.1 Bacteroidota bacterium
GCAAACTTAAAAAAGCACATAACCTGAATATTCAGGTCATTTCTGAAGATGAATTCCTGGAAATGATAGAATAATTAAGTCCTTACACCTTATTTATGTTTATGTTGAGCAAATATTCCACATTTATTAGTTTTGGTGTTCCTAAATTGAAAAATGTCAGGCAATTTTTATAAACTTGCATAATGGAAATATTTTCAAAATTGGGATCCGGGACCGGCAAGATGGTTTTAAAAAAAATGTTAAAAACCCGTAAAAGGCACAAAAAAGTTTTTAATCTTAAAACAGCCCGTTCAATTGGCATTTTGTTTGATGCTACCAATATAAATCATTTTGAAGCTGTATATGAATTATATAAAGACCTTCTCAAGGATCACGAGGAAATATTTGTTCTTGGATTTGTCAATGCTAATGATATCCCGGATCAATATTTGTTTAAGAAAAACTTTTCATTCTTCACAAAAAAGGAAGTAAACTGGTATTTCAAACCTAAAAACCAGGATGCTCTGAGGTTCACTGATAAGAAATTCGATATACTTATCAATCTGAACCTTACTTATAATCTCCTGTTTGATTTTATCATTGCATTATCACTTGCCAGATTTAAAGTTGGAAGATATTGTAGGGAGGAAAATTATTATGATTTCATGATAAGTATTGAAAAGGAACCTACTTTTGAATATTTCATTCAGCAAGTGAAACATTATCTTGAAATGATCAACAGACCTGAATTATCGACAAATTTCATTAATGTTTAATAACCTATGGATAAATTCATTGGCACAGGAGTAGCAATTGTTACTCCTTTCAGACCTGACTCAAGTATTGATTTTAAATCGTTAGAAAAGGTTGTGGAACATCTTATTAATAACAAGGTCAATTATCTTGTAGTTCTGGGCACAACGGGAGAATCAGTAACTTTAAATAAAGAAGAGAAACGGGCGGTCGTAGATTTTATCCTCGAGATCAATCAGAACCGGGTACCCGTTGTTGTTGGCATAGGCGGCAATAATACACATGAAGTTATCAATCAACTCAGGAGCAATTCATTTGATGGGATTGATGCTATTCTTTCTGTAGCTCCGTATTATAACAAACCTAATCAGGAAGGCTTGTTCCAGCATTATAGAACCATAGCTGCCGCCAGTCCGGTACCGGTTATTCTTTATAATGTTCCTGGTCGTACATCTGTTAATCTTTCGGCTGATACCACACTTGAATTAGCACATAAATCGAATAATATTATTGCAATTAAGGAAGCATCAGGGAATCTGGACCAGATCATTAAAATTGTCAGGAATAAACCTGAAGGATTCCAGGTCATTTCAGGAGATGATGTCTTAACACTTCCGATCATTGCTATAGGTGGTACAGGTGTTATATCTGTATTAGGGAATGCTTTTCCTGCTGAAGTCAGTAAGATGGTATCACTATCTCTTAATAGTAAATTCGAAGATGCAAGAAAAATTCACTTTCAATTTACTGAATTAATTGATTTATTGTTTACAGACGGTAATCCTGCTGGTATTAAGGCAGTATTAAATGTAATGGACCTTATTTCGAATGCTCTTCGTCTCCCTCTTACACCTGTCCAAACAGCAACATATAATAAAATTTCCAAGCTGGTATCTGAGAGAATTTAGGAATATTATTTACTTGCCGGTATCTGTCTCTGCAGGGATCCTCCTGGCCGGCCATGACAATGTTTGTATTTTTTACCACTACCGCAAGGGCATGGTTCATTTCTGCCAACTTTTTTCTCAACACGAACAGGTTGAACTTTCTGGAGTTCCTGCTTATCTCCCGTAGATGAAGCATCTGAATAAGAAGGAGCATCTGTTTTGGATGTTCTCATATTACTTGTATCCAGGCTTCTTCTTTCTCTTGCCTCTCTGACCTCACCTGGATCTGCAATTGGGATTTGGCCCTTCATTAAAGTCGCAATAACTTCTTTATTCACCTGAGTGACCATGTTGCTGAAAAGCTCGAATGATTCAAATTTATAAATGAGTAATGGATCTTTTTGTTCATAAGTTGCAGCTTGTACTGACTGTTTCAGATCATCTAGTTCACGTAAGTGTTCTTTCCAGAAATTGTCAATCGTTGCAAGGATAACAGTCTTTTCATAGGACTTGACTAATTCTTTAGCATTAGTTTCTGAAGCCTTTTTAAGGTTGGTGATCACCTGAAAAACTTTTACTCCGTCTGATATTGGTACAACAATATTCTCATAAACATGTGATTGTCTTTTATAAACATCTTTTATTACAGGGTAGGCCTGTTTTGCAATTGAGTTTTCTTTCCTCATGTACGTTTCCAGGACAAGTTTATTAATCCTTTCTAATATGTCATCCGGATCTGCCTTAAGAAATTCTTGTTCAGAAAAAGGTGGTTCAATTGAAAAGGTTCTTAGTAATTCAAAGCTAAAGTTTTCAAAATCGCCTGCCTGGTGATATTGATCGGTCAGATTTTCTGACACATCATAGATCATATTAGCAATATCCACGCTCAATCTTTCTCCAAAAAGGGCATGCCGCCTTTTTTTATAAATCACCTCACGTTGAGAGTTCATTACATCATCATATTCCAAAAGCCTTTTTCTGATCCCGAAATTATTCTCTTCCACTTTCTTTTGAGCTCTCTCAATCGATTTTGTAATAAGTGAATGCTGGATCACTTCTCCCTCTTCCAATCCCATGCGGTCCATCAGGCCTGCAATACGTTCAGTCCCAAACAACCGCATCAGGTCATCTTCAAGTGAAACAAAAAAATGTGAAGAGCCAGGATCTCCCTGCCTGCCAGACCTGCCACGAAGCTGACGGTCAACCCTTCTTGATTCATGCCTTTCTGTTCCTATAATTGCCAATCCTCCTGCCTGTTTCACTTCCGGTGGTAGCTTAATATCTGTACCCCTACCGGCCATATTGGTAGCAATTGTAACTTGTCCGGTCTTTCCGGCTTCGGCAACGATATCTGCTTCCCTCTGATGGAGTTTAGCATTCAGGACATTGTGCTTAATACCTTTCATATTTAACATCCTGCTCAGTAATTCAGATATCTCAACTGATGTAGTACCAACCAACGAAGGCCTTCCCGCATTTTTCAAACTAATTATCTCATTAATTACTGCATTATATTTCTCACGTTTGGTCTTATAAACCAGATCTTCATTATCATTCCTGATAACAGGTACATTTGTAGGAATAACAACCACATCCAGTTTATAAATATTCCAGAATTCACCTGCTTCTGTTTCTGCTGTACCAGTCATTCCTGAAAGTTTGAGGTACATTCTGAAGTAGTTCTGTAAGGTTATTGTGGCAAACGTCTGAGTTGCAGCCTCCACTTTGACATTCTCTTTTGCCTCTATAGCCTGGTGAAGGCCATCTGAATATCTTCGGCCTTCCATGATCCTCCCGGTTTGCTCATCAACTATTTTCACCTTATTATCAATCAACACGTACTCCACATCCATTTCAAAAAGAGTATAAGCTTTGAGTAGTTGATTCATAGAATGCACCCGTTCCGACTTAACAGCATAATCCTGCAGAATTTTATCTTTTTCAGCCAATTTATCCTTGTTATCTTTTTCCGACTTTTCAAGTTCTGCAATCTGTTCTCCCACATCGGGAAGAACAAAAAAACTGGCATCTTCAGATGAAGTAGTAATAAGGTCCAGACCCTTCTCGGTAAGTTCAATAGTATTCTGTTTTTCGTCAATAATGAAATATAGCTCATCAGTTACCTTATACATCTCCTTGCTGTTATTCTGCATGTAGAAGTTTTCGGTTTTATGCATCAGGGTTTTATTCCCTTCTTCACTCAGGAACTTTATGATAGCATTGTTTTTTGGAAGACCTTTATGTGCACGCAACAATAATAACCCAC
The DNA here is from genome assembly GCA_030613125.1 of Bacteroidota bacterium. Taxonomy (GTDB): domain Bacteria; phylum Bacteroidota; class Bacteroidia; order Bacteroidales; family VadinHA17; genus JAUWMO01. The sequence goes on from JAUWMO010000234.1 coordinate 3,886, forward strand.
CTTTCTCGGTATTATCTGCCGAAATTTCCTTTTTAGATTCGGCAAGAACCTGTGTCACAAGCTTTTTTTGAGCATTCACAAGTGTAACCACCTTAGGTTTCAGGGCATCAAAATAATGTGTATCGGCTTTGGCTGTCGGACCTGAAATGATCAATGGCGTCCGGGCATCGTCAATCAATACAGAGTCAACCTCATCAACTATGGCAAAATGATGTTTCCTTTGTACCAGGTCATCCGGATTAATAGCCATATTATCACGCAGATAATCGAATCCGAATTCATTATTAGTACCAAAAGTAACATCAGCATTGTAAGCTTTCCTGCGTTCAGCCGAGTTTGGTTGATGCTTATCGATACAATCTACTGATAATCCATGAAATTCATATATCGGACCCATCCATTCCGAATCTCTTCTTGCCAGGTAATCATTTACAGTAACCAGGTGTACGCCCCGGCCGGTTAGAGCATTTAAGAAAACAGGTAAGGTTGCAACAAGGGTTTTTCCTTCCCCTGTGCCCATTTCAGCTATCCTGCCTTGATGAAGCACCACACCTCCAATAAGTTGCACGTCATAATGTACCATTTCCCAGGTGATCATAGTTCCTCCGGCTATCCAGGAGTTTTTATAATAAGCCTTGTTTCCCTTAATTTCAACATTATCTTTTATGGCAGCTATATTCCGGTCAAATTCAGTTGCGGTAACTTCGAGGACCTCATTTTCTTTAAACCGTCTGGCTGTGTCTTTAATAATGGCAAAGGCTTTGGGAAGAATGTCATTCAGGATTTTTTCAAGTTTATCATCAATATCCTTTTCAAGTTTATCAATAGTCTGGTATATCTTTTCTTTTTCGTCAACAGTAACCTCATCTGATTCAGACCTTACTTTCAGGTCAGAGAGTTCTTTTTCTTCATTACTGATCTGTTCTCTGACAAAATTTTTCAGTTCTTCAGAACTCTTACGTAACTCGTCATTCGATAATGAAACAATATTTTCATATTCTTCCTTAACCTTCTCAACTACAGGACTTATCTCCCGAATATCACGGTCAGATTTATTTCCGAAAACTTTCTTTGCTATTCCTCCTATTATATTCATGTTATACACTTTATTAAAAAGAGAGGGCAAAGGTACGGTTTTTCAACTATTTTCTTACAACATAGGTTAATTAACACATAGTTATTAATTCTAAAACCCTGTTTACCTTTATGCTTTCAGGATAAGAAAAATACAACTGCTATATAAAGTAAAATCAATATCTTTGTAATAACTATTTAGAGTTTCATATTATTCTGGTTCTGTAAGACTCATTTTTTGAAAAAATCCAATGAAAGGATTAAGGTTTTTATATAAATCTTCAACAATACTGACAATCTTTCTTCTTTTGGCTTTTAGTTTTCCTGCTATATCTCAACCATGGTTAAAAAAACTAACAGACCCTGAAATTAATGGAAAAAAAGAAAAAGAATTTATTGAGATCAAAAAAGCATTTCGGGAATACTGGGAAAACAGGGAGATTAAAAAAGGGAAGGGGTATAAACCCTTTAGCCGTTGGGAATGGATGATGGAAGCAAGAACCGGAACCGGAATTGCAATTAATAAGAGTGCAACATTGTGGAATGCCTACTTACAAAAAATCATGGGGGACGTAACTGAAGGAAACTGGTACCAGTTTGGTCCCAAAATACCCCCAACAGATATTTCCACAGGCATTGTTGTAGGCGCCGGAAGGATCGACT
>JAUWMO010000267.1 GCA_030613125.1 Bacteroidota bacterium
CATTTTAGGCATTTAGATCCCGAATAGCTTCTGCCTGCCATAGGCATCCTCCAAAGGAGTCCTTTGGACCTGTGGGAAAAGGCATCGCTTTGCGAGCTTTCGGGATTAATTACTCGCTTCGCTCATGAGATCGCCCTGATAGCCATCGGGGCTAAGTTCGACTAAACACTTTTATTTCTCCGTCAGTTGACGGATCATAAAAGTGTAGTCTCATTAACTTTAGCTCACTTTTAACTTCTTCTCAACTTTAGTCACTTTAGCTCACTTTAGCCACTTCTTCATTTAGTCACTTTAGCTCACTTTAGTCACTTCATCATTTAGTCACTTAAAACTTTAGCATTAGCTTACGCAACGTATTTCAAAAATCCTTGCCAAAGCATCACCATTGGTCCGGTGAATATGCACACGAATGGACCCGGTCGAAACAGGTTCGATCTTATGCCGTACCATTCGTAAGTAATTATTATTCTTTTCCGCAATTTCAACCCATTTGCCATCTATCTCCGCCTTTATAGTATAATCAGCTATAGTTTCCGGTTGTGGGCCACGTGTCTGGCTAAAATATACACTATCCTCACCGCTGAGGAATAGAGTCCGGTTCAGGCCTGAATCGAAGGTCAACTGTATTTCGCTGATTTTTTGCACTTTCCCCCATTTTAACTGTATCCATGTTTTGCTTTTCTGTATTGGCGCCTGCCATTGATGTATTTTCTCATCGCCAATGTCGCGGTTGTAGCCATCGATAACATTTATAGCTTTACCCTGTACGGTTTCGGCAGAGGCAGTCACCTTTGCCTTTCTTGCCAGGTCATCCGGGTCGTCGTTGCGAAAACCAATTATCGCCTGGTCATCTCTCAGGAGTTGTTGCTGAAATTTATGCAAAAGACCTTTATCGGCAGCAATATCTTTCGGCAGGCAATCCTGCCCCACACAAAATGCAACCGCGGAACCGGCGGCCTGTCCAATAGCTGAGCATGTTGCCATGACCCGTGTGGAGGAAAAGGCCACATGAGAAGCGCTTATATTTCTGCCGGCCATCAATAAATTGCTGCGATTCTGGCTGTAAAGCGATCGCAAAGGAATGTGGTAAGGCTGGTTGAACTGAATCTGCTGACATGGATTCAGATCATTCCGGTCAATACCTCCGGGCGGATGATCATCCATAGGCCAGCCACCATAAGCTACGCGATCGGCATAAAGTTCCGCACTTTCCATTTCCTGCTGGATCATTACATGATCACCAATGATACGGCGGCTTTCCCGTTTTCCGGGGATCATACCGACCCAATCGAGTGCCCAGTTAGCCGAGTCAGGATGATCACCACTGTTTTTTATATAATCCCACACACCTAAAACAATCCGTAATAATTCGTGACGAATTTTACGATTGTCCTTTATGGTATCCAGTTCACCACCCCATTCAATCCACCAATAGCCATATTCCCATGAATTAATGCGACGATACTTAAAATCCTCTTTGTTAAACTTACGGGCCCAGTCAGGGGCTGTGAATGGCATAGGACGGTCGTGTTTCTTTGAAAAAAACAGAATACTATTACCCATGGTTTTTTTATCGCTTTTATCCGGGGCCAAGGATTCACCAAAAACATCCTTACCTTCACGACCGCGCATGTGTTTGGCAGATACCAGCGCCGCTAAGGTTGCATCTCCTGTACAATCGATAAAGTACCTGGCATTTATCTCGTATGTTTCTTCCAATAAGGGGCAAATCGCTTTAACCGTAGTGATTTTACCGTTTTTCACCTTTGTTTCGATAATGGCTGTATCGAGTAAAAGAGTGATATTCTCCTCTGAAATGATTTTGTTATAAAGAAGCAGATCCCACATCTCGAACGAGCGCTGTAGGTTAGTGGCCGAATCGGTCAGTTTTAGTTCTTCAATGATACCTGTTTCACGCCAAATTCGAAGTTGTTTGGGATTATTGGCGCCCAACGGATGCATACGGATCTCGCTACTCGAGTTGCCTCCCAACCGTGAACGATTTTGCACCAGAATTACTGAAACGCCATTACGCGCGGCTGCAATGGCTGCACAAACTCCGGCTAACCCACCTCCGGCCACCACTACGTCTGCCTGTTTTTTCTTACTTGTGTAAACCTTATCGTCTGATTGAGCTGGAAGCGACTGACTGCCATTCGATTGGCCTAACACCGGGTCAAACCCGGCAAGCAATGCCACAGATCCCATGCCAACGCCTTTCAGAAAATCTCTTCTTTTATGAGACATGATTTTTCTCGTGTTTTATGCCTTTACTTCATTTAAAAACAACCTGTTTAAGCTCTTCCATAAACTCTTCTGTCAAAGAGGATGCAAAAAAGAAAGTCACCCCATCTGCACCTTCCTCTCTAGCTACTTTTACTTCCTGTACTACTCCTTCTGGGGTGTTTTTATTATGTGATGAACGACATGCAATACCTGGATAAACTAAGCATTTTCCTTTTGTAGCTTTTACAGCTTCTTTTACTGATCTTCTGAACATATCTACGCTATTTGTATATTGCATAGGGCAGATAATATCAACAAGACCTTCATCTGCCCAAAGTTTCCAATCCTGACCGATTAAAATTTTAGCAGCATCACCATCAGGGAAAACATCAACACCCAAAACAGCATCTTTTCCAGACTTATCAATAATATCCTTGATTTCCCTTACAAGTGTTGTTACTTGTTTGGCATTCCAACTTAACCACTCACACCAGATCATGCTTCCGGAATCAAATTTTCCTTCAAACGGAGAATAGCCTGATTCTTTTTTAAATGCTTCACATGTAGCTTTATCATAGCTGAATCCCTGATTTACCTGAAAACGGATATAATCAAGATGGATGCCGTCAATATCGTATTTTAATGCTTCCGATACTTGCTTCGCAAAATATTCCTTGACTCCGGGATGCGCTATATTAAGATTGGGATAAATTTCTCCCTTTATACCCCGGATCAGCCATTCCGGATGTTCTTTAATTTCTCCTTCTAGTTTCTGTCCTCCACCAGGAGTAAAGATCGGATGGACCTTCATGTTCCTTTCATGGGCTTCTTCCAGGAACACTGCAAGGAAGTCCCATTTTTTCTGATGCTGTGACATCATACTGCTAAAACAAAAAAGGTGGTTGATACCTATTTCAGCATAGTCATCCAACATATCTTTCATCTGGATTAAAGCTTCAGCTTTCTCCTCGTTAAAAATACTAGAGCTTATCCAAACCGCCCTCCCTTCTTCATTGGATTCCGGCTGTGAAAAAAGGCCAAATGGCATAATTATAAGGATAATAATAATTATTCCTGCAAAGGATCTTGATTTTTTCATGATATTGGTTTTAATAAATTGTTAAACTGTTAAATTGTTAAATTGTTAATTGCACTTTTTATCCTGATGCGGTTTCCGATCTAATGTACGGGGAAGGCCCAGTGAAATCCGTGAATGCGGAACGTCGTTATTTCACGGGGCAGGACTTAGTATTTCCATACTCCAAAAACATCTTTAATTCATGCTATTATGATTCCCGGATATATTCTAAAATGTTGCATTAAAAATAACAAATTTTCCTTCAAAGATGTCTGATTTTAATTAAATCTTATTCCAAAAAAGTAAAAAGAACAATAGTTACAAGCTTGTCTTAAATTGTTTTAATGTTGCTTCGTAGAATCTTGTAATAGTGAATGGAAGGATGAAGGAGTAAAGAGGTGCAGAAGGTTTTTAGTAAGAAGTAGCCGTATAGTTTATTGCAGATTGCTTCCCCGCCGGCCTTGCTTTTTAATAATTGACAATATTTGTTAATATTGTGCAGTACCTTGAAAATGAGTAAGGTCGGCGGATCGCAATGACAAATCTTTTATGAAAGGAAACATTTATATTTTAACAACTCAGAGAAACACGGTTCTCTATACCGGCGTGACAAGTGATTTAAAGGGGCGAATAAATAATCACAAGATTAAAAAATATCCGAACTCATTCTCAGCGAGATACAATATTGATAAACTGGTTTATTATAAGAAGTTCCAAACAATGGCAGCGGCCATCAGGCGGGAAAAACAGATTAAAGCCGGGTCAAGACAAAAGAAAATTGATCTCATAAACAGCATGAATCCGGAATGGAATGATTTGTCTGATAACCTTTAGTAAAATACCATTAAACCTAATAAATACCCAGTCATTGCGAGGGAAATAGAGAAGTGGACCACCTTCCAATACTCAGTGTAATAAGAGCCGTGCGTGGGAATTTAACGGTTTACAACCAACTGCTTCACTACGATTTTTTCACCGGCTGTGAAATGAACAAAGTAAACCCCGTTTTGAAATATTTTTACTAAAAGTTTATCTGTAAAGTTTGTCCTGTATTAATAGTTGTTGTTTTATGAAAATCAATGCTCAGGCTTCGACCGGAAACATCCGTTTTTCTATTTACGTCCTGAACAGGTTCGTTATTAATTAAAACAGTAACATTTTCTTCTTCCCAGCGTACCACACGGATATGTATAGTGTAAGGCAGGTTGGTTTACTAAACCGTTTTTATTAATCTCGTGTTTAGGATATCAATTATTTGAGATTTAAATTAACGTGAGTTCGATATAATAACCATTAATATTCAGCAATTTATATTTTATTGTTTTTTTAATTTAGTGAATTCTTTGTGTCTTGGTCCCGAAAGCTTTCGGGATGGTGGCAATTTTTTAAACTAAATACCTGCCACTAAGGCACAAAGGCACGAAGGCCACACAAAGAAAATTACTGATAATTAATAAATTATAAGAATCAGGCCTATATCGAACTCACGTTAAATTAATTTTTCAAGTTAGTTCAGTAAAATCAAAAAACCAAAGAAAAATTAATAAATCCCTTTTTACATCATATTATCCATTCAGGGCAAACGCATTATAATTATTAACAATAGCCTGTTAATAAATTAGGCTTAAATATTTGATATTCAGGACCTTATATTTGTTTTTCCCGATAAAAAATGTTATATTTATTTGATAATCAAATACTTATAGCATGAATAG
>JAUWMO010000298.1 GCA_030613125.1 Bacteroidota bacterium
CTTTCTTTACCTCACCAATCTCTCCATTCCATAGCCATTCTGTTGTCAGATTTACGCCTTCGCCAGAAGATCCCTGGTTACCCATTGAGGTTGCCACTTTATATTTTTCGGCCAGTTTTGTGAGCAAGCGTGACTCATAAACAGTATGTGTCAAAGGTTTTTGAACATAAACATGTTTGCCCATAGTAATAGCATATGCAGCTATTATAGCATGAGTATGATCAGCAGTTGCAACGACAACAGCATCTATTGATTTGCCCATTTCTTCATACATTTTTCTGAAATCTTTGTATTTTTTTGCTTTTGGAAAATGCTCGAAAACCCTTTCACTATATTTCCAATCCACATCGCACAGGGCAACAATATTCTCAGATTCCATGTTCTTAAGGTTACCAAATCCCATACCTCCTACTCCTATGCCTGCAATATTTAGCTTATCGCTCGGAGGAGTATGCCCCAATCCGCTCACAACATAAGAAGGTAAAATTGTAAAACCGGCAGTTGCGGCAGCAGTACGGCCAATGAAATTCCTTCTTGAAATTTCAGATGTTTTCTTGTCTTTGTTCATAATAACGGATTTTAAGTTGTAAAAATGTTCGATTAAGTTTTGCGGTTTAACAGGTGGACTAATTTAATAAAATTGTTAGTTAGTTCATTATTATTATATAGATTTTATTTTTAAAAAGAAAATTTTGAATAATAATTAAAGATTAATGGCCAGTAATTTCTGTCAGCAGTATTAATATCTTATTTCAAATAATGATTTTTCTATCTTTACCTATGACTTTAGTTTCTTACAGTTGAAAAACTAATTTATCATATAGCGTATATATAAATTATCATTTGGTTATATAACACTTTGTATATTAGGACTTAAGTCAATATAAAATACGTATTATAATACGTATTAAAATACGTATTTTTATTCGCCTGGCCTGCAGACAGGTATTCATTCAAATAAAAACCTTAAACCCGGGTTAATGTAAGATTAAGATCAAACTGATAAAAATGCAGATAAAAAAATATATAAAAATTATTCACAAACTGTCAGACAGGATCAGCTATACCCCCGGATATTCAATTTTGGGATTTACTGCAATATTTATTGTTTTGTTCTTCGTTTACACTTATGATGAAATATTATTTCTCAGGCCTCAGGGAATTCATCAATGGCGACAATGTGATTGCCTCTCTTTTGCCCTGAATTATTATCAGGACGGAAATCCATTTTTAGAACCTTCAATGCATAACCTGGCCGGAGACGGTACCGGTAAAACTGCAAGCGATTTTCCGATCCTGTATTTTTTTGTTGCTCAGCTTTGGAAAATATTTGGTTTTCATGAATTCATTTTCAGGCTGGTAACACTTATAATCACCTTCGCGGGTTTATCTTTACTATTCAAGACCCTGGAACAAATCTTAGAAGATTCACTCTGGGCCATAGGTATAACTCTATTGTTATTTACTTCACCTGTACTGGTCTATTATTCCAATAATTTTCTTACCAATGTACCGGCATTCAGTATTTCACTTGTTGGCTGGTACTTTTTCTGGAAGTTCTACAAATCTGAAAAGAATATGTTCTTTTACTATTCTATGTTTTTCTTTTTACTTGGAGGCTTATTGAAAATAACCTCAACAATCAGTTTCATTACCATACTCGGTATTTTTCTGATAGAACAGTTGAACATTTTCCAATTCAGGGAAGGAAAAAAAATATTCAGGAACCCCAAAAAACAGGTTATCTCGTTCCTGATGGTTATTTTAATTATTTCAGTCTGGTATTTATACGCACATAATTACAACGAAACGAATAACAAAGGATTCTTCCTGATAGGTATTTTACCGATCTGGGATTTGAGCAATGACCAGATACACAATGCCATTCTTGCCATAAAGGAACATCTGAAATGGGATTACTTCAGCAGGGGAACAAGCATTCTGTTAGGTATACTATGGTTGGTTATTTTCCTCTTTTATAAGAAGGTAAATAAGTTTTTGTTAATCCTGACAGGATTTTTATCTGCTGGATTCATATTATTTGTTTTGCTTTTCTTCCAGGCATTGGAACACCATGATTACTATACTATTAACCTAATGATATTATCACCTGTGATCCTGCTGACATCTCTTCTGGTGCTTAAAAAACTACAGTATAAAATTTTCAGGTCAATCCTTCTTAAAGTGATATTCCTTATTTTCATTATTCATAATATCGGATTTGCCAGAAACATGCTGGAAGACCGCTACAGTGAGTATGGCTGGATGAATGAGAACAGGACAAAACATACCTACTCATTTGAGAATGTCACGCCATATCTACGTTCACTTGGCATCACGGGTGAAGATAAAGTGATATGTATTCCTGACCAAAGTATAAACATAACCCTGTATTTAATGAACCAAAAGGGATGGACCGGTTACAATATTCAAAATGACAGTTTAAAGGTCGCTCAGAAAATTGAACAAGGTGCAAAATATCTCTTTATTTATGAGAAAGAAGGATACGACCCTAAAATCATGGAACCTTTTATCAGCGAAAAGGTTGGAGAGTATGAGAATATTAAAATTTATAGTCTGCAAAAAGAATTTCTTGGTCATGCATATAATTACGAAACAAAATCGGTTGAACCCTATGAATTAACAATAATGTTCCCTTATTTCAGCTACAAGATTGAATTTTAATACTGCCAATTAAAACTTCAATAAAAGGAGGTAAGAGCTATGACTAATAAACAAGCACAAAATGCAACCGACCACCAATACAGTGGGAGAAGAAATAATTGGATAGGTTTTTATCCGGCAGGTAACATCTGAAAGAACCGGAATGGGATGAAACAACAGGTTGGGATTACTCATTGTTCCAAACGTGGAATAATTGTATCTTGCGACTATTCTTATAGGTCATATTCTATAATGGAATCTCTACGATGTTCTTTTTCAATTTAATAGGAGATTCATTAAACACTATTCAAAATGGATATTTCTCACATGCGCGCTGTAATCTTCGATACTGAATTGCATTGGCTGCTCTCTGTAAAAAAAATATAAGGTTTCATTATGAATAAACTAACGGGAAAAAGATTAAGCATTGCTGTATTATTTTTATTTGTAATGCTTATAACAGCGGGAACAGGAAGTGACAAGGATATAAGGCTCATTATCCGCGGAGATGATATGGGTATGACCCAGGGTTCTCTTGAAGCTTTTAAGCGGGCTTTTAACAACGGTATACTGACTTGTGGTGGAATTCAGGTATGTGCACCATGGTTTGAGGGTGCTGCAGAACTCTGCAGGAAGAATCCCGGATGGTGTGTAGGGGTTCACCTCTGTCTTGTCGGCGAATGGCGCGGATATCGGTGGAGACCGGTGCTTCCGTGGAATGAGGTATCATCTCTGGTAGATGAAAACGGATTTCTTTTCAGATACCCTGAAGAACTCCGGGCTAATAACCCGAAACCTGAAGAGATGGAAGCAGAAGCGCGCGCTCAGATCGAACTGGCTCTGAAAAAAGGGATAAATGTCCAGTATATCGACATTCATTATGGAAGTATTGATAAAGTAATTGTTGAAAAATTAGGTCGTGAATATGATGTTCCCGTATCAGGCATGATGGGAGAAAAGCTTTTCCAGGGAGTATATCGGGCGCCTGAAAAAGAGAAAAAAGAATTGGCAGTAAAAATGCTAGATGAACTCGAAGATCCGGGTGTATATTTATGGGTTTGTCATATAGGGATAGATTCCCCTGAGCAGAATGCGCTCATACACACAAAACCTGAAAGTATATTCCCCGGAGGCGGGGTAGGAAAGCACAGAGCAGCAGAATTGGATGTACTCACCAGTATCGAAGTGAAATCTATAATACTTAAGAAAGGTATAAAATTGACCAACTACAGGGAATTGTGGGAGGAGCAGAAAAAAAAGGAGTGATCTTATGGAAAAATTCTTGTTCTGGATATACTTAGCTAATGCTGTACTGTTAATAAATCATGAAATCGATTCTGCCTATTGGAAAGAGTGGGATCTGTTTAAATTACCAGGCGGTATAACCGGGTTTCTGATTATTCATTTTCATTTAAAAAAAATAACACGTTTTTTTTATATTACAGATAATTTCTTATTATATTTAGGACTGCGGAGTTTGACCACCAGTTCAAATACCGGGTGTGAGATCATTGTCCCGGGGCGTCAGAACTTGCAAATTAATGCAGTAATCCCGGATTCGGGAGCGCCGATCTCTTTGTGGCAAACTCCGTTTTTTTAATATCCTGTTTTGATTAATAATTCTGGTATATTTCCAAATCAGTACTCCACATTTTAATGAGTCCGGTATATTTATCGGCTAAATGTGGAGCAGGCACTCCCTGATGAAAATATTTTGCCCCTT
>JAUWMO010000119.1 GCA_030613125.1 Bacteroidota bacterium
GCTGTATAAAACCAATTACTGAAACACCTTCATCAGAAGCCGGTTCCATACAACCCTGGGCAAACAGGTTTCCCAACCCTATGGTGCCCAGTAATAAAATAATAATCGTTAATTTTTTCATTTCAACATAGATATTTACCAGGTTTAATTAAAATATTATTTAAGAGAGAATTTAAAAAAACTTATTTTGTTTCAAGAGGCAAATCTTCAGGGCATCCTGTAGCTGCTGACCATTTGTGACTTTTCAGGTTATCATAAATGTTGCTGTTCACGCCAAACTTCAGGCTGGTGGAATTGTATCCCAGCACTGTCAGGTAAGCAGTAACCATGGAAGAGGTCTGGCCGGTCCAGCAATAGGTGGCCACGGTTTTCGAAGGATCAATATGCTTGAATTGGTCTCCTGCAATAGTCAGAGGCTTAACACGGTAGGCTCCAATAATGTTACCATACTCTTTAACATCATCATCATCCCAAAAGTTATTGATAAAATAGTTGACCGGTTTGTCAAGTATAACATCGCTGCCAGTGCCCTTAAAGCCAGCTTCAAGCATAGCTTCTACCCGCTCTTCAAGAAATTCTTCATCGCTAACGGTATAGGCAGGAAGATCAGGATCGTTAAATTCCTTGTTGGCAACAATAGATCCTGGCTTGTCAATCCAGCTTCCATGAGGGGTTTTTGTATCTACATTCCCTGTCCAGGAATCTTTGCTTGAATGCCAGCCTGACATTCCCCACTTCAGTACTTTTGCATCTGAATAACCACTTAAACGTAAAGCCACCACTGCATGTCCCGCCCACTGCCCGGTAACACATACAACGATAATGGGATTCCCATTAGCGTTTGCTGCGGTATCAAGAACTGCTTTCAGAGAACAATTTACTGCACCAGGAATATGACCATCAGCGTATCCTGAAGGACGGATATCAATGATGTAATAATTTCCAAGGTTATCCTTGATATCCGCAGCTGCAATGATCCATCCGCTAAGAACGTCACTCAAATCCATATCCTCAGCCGCCATATAAGCTGTCAACTTTTGGAATTCCGGGTCGGTAGTCCGCTCAACGGTTTCGCCGTACTTCTTGCAGCTGCTAAGCAGCAAGGCAGGAATCAGCAAAATAAAAAGTGAAAATTTCACAAATTTCTTCATGTTCTTTTAAAATTTATAAGTTTATTAATTAAATGTTTTTAGTTTTCCCGGCTTTTCTTGTGTTAAATATTTAACAGTTCAAGTGCCAAAAAAAACGGGATGTTCCGGTGGTAAAAATACTGCAAACGATAATTATCCATCATAAAAAGAATACTGGGATTTATCATATTTAAAACACTTTCAGATCATTTTTAAATTGATTTAAAACAAGCTTAAACTTGACATAAATCAATTTTTTATATTTTTGCACATTAAATAGTAAGTTTTTATGAGGTCTGTAATTCTTCCGACTTGTGAAAATTGCGAATGTATATCAACCCCATTTCGGCATCTGAAACAGGATGAACTTGCTTATATTAACAGAAATCGTGTTGAGATTGAATTCAAGAAAGGTGAAATCCTTTCCCTTTATACTTGTTTGATTTATCCGCTTTCGCTAATTTTTCTAAGCATTTCGAAATTTATTATACTAAATTCGCGTCCGGTTACTTTAACAATTTTTCCTTCCTTAAAATCTTTAAGGGCCCGGGTAACACTCTCTCTGGTCGTACCAATAAGTGTAGCAAGATCCATGTGTGCAAAAGGCATGGTAAAATTTTGTTTTTCAAAGATTTCATCAGCAAAATAGATAATTGCATCTGCAAGCCTGCCATTGATCTGCTTTTGTTGTTGATCTACAAATCTGCGGTAATAAATCAATTCTTCATGACAAATATATGTAAGTATCTCAGAAGCAAACTCACCACTTTTCTTGATCAACTCCTTGAAAATCCCAACATTGATATAACAGGCCTTGATATCTTGCAAAGCAGTAGCTGAATAATGATTTATTTTACCCCCTAAAATAGTCTGAATTCCCATAAAAGCACCAGGACGGGCAATTTTAAGTATCTGATCACGCCCATTTGGTCCAATCATATGAATTTTTGCAAAACCTGCTTTAAGATAAACTACATGTGAATGGGGTAAACCTTCTGTAAAAATCTTTTCACCACCATTTAAATGAACATCCAGACAACCTTTTTCAAGAATATCTAATTCATCTTTTGTTAATGCCTGTACAGCTTTTGATTTTAGCTCACATTCCTGACATTTAGAACCGTCCTTATTTACCTGAATCATATCCCATTACTGTTTGCGATCATAGCCAGTAAAGGTAGTTATTCCCATTCAAAGATGAAACAAATATCACATATATCTTTGACATATATCACACTTAATATAAAGTCTTTACATCATCAATTTTATAATTTTATATTTAGAGTTAAACTATGGGAAAAATGAATACACCTGGTAGCGAAATTAAAGGCTGGAAAAATTTTCTGGCAAATGCTGGTTTTCATTGCATGGTCCTTGGTATGGTAGGGGTCCTGGCATTAATTTTAGTTGGTTTTTTAACCTGTTGTTTCGGGCTCTCAAAAGAGTTTTTTTACATTGCACTTGGAGCCGGATTAGTATTGGGAATTGGATGGTCAGTTTTATGCATGAGATGTAACTGCAGCAATATCCGTACAAAAAAAGAATGATTCACCAGAGAAAGATCCTCTCCTGATGTTTTTTATTGTGCCTTATAATTAAGGCATTCAGGAGTGTATTTTTCATTTTTCCCGTTTCTATCTGTATTCTATCCAAACTCTGAAATACTTTCCAGGCGTTTCTGGTCAATTATCTCAATACTTTTTCCTTCTATCTTAATGATTCCGTCATTTCTTAATTCAGATAAAATACGGATTACATTTTCCGTTCTCATATCAATTAACTCCGCGATTTCTTTTCTTGAAACAGGTAAGTCAAATTTTTTTGATTTGTATATATCCTTTGCAAACATTAAAATTATATAAGCAGTACGTCCTCTCAGGTTTTTTAAATTTATTAATAACCGGGTTTCAAGAATCTGATCATTCATTTTACTCATTTTTTCAAGTAGTGTCATGGCAAATTCGCCATTTGATTGAATGAGTTTCTTAAGCGCATCCAATTCAATAATACAAATTGAAGAATTTTCAAGTGCAGAAACTGAAAAAATGTAATTAAAATTTGAAAAAACACTCAATAATCCAATGAAATCCAATGGATTCGAAATACTAATAATTTGTTCTTTTCTTGCATCAACAGTCTTATAAACCTTAAGAAGACCCTCTTTCAGGTAATAGAAATTGTTTATCTTTTCACCTTCACGACATATTATCTCCCCTTTCCTGAAAAACATTTCTTTTCTCGACAAAGTAAGCAGGCCAAATTCTGTTTTGTTTAAATTATCAAACAGATAAGATCTGTATGTACATACGTCACACGTGTTTGTCATAATGTCAACTTGTAAATAAATACAGGTATCTATATATTATGTTATAAAACAATATTGATATATATCATATGAAACCAAACTCTCAGATACAAATCTATGGGTAATTTTGTAACTCTCAATTTATAACAAGTTTTATTTTATAACTAGTTAACACGTAAAAATGAAAAAGATTCTTATTCTCGGTGGTGGGACCGGGGGAACAATTATGGCCAATAAACTCAGGTCCGCACTTGAAAGAGAGGAGTGGGAAATTACTGTAGTAGATCAATTCAAAACTCACTATTATCAGCCCGGATTTCTGTTTATTCCTTTCGGTATTTATAATAAAAATGATGTGATAAAACCAAAAAGTGATTTTTTTCCACCCGGAGTAAAAGTAATTTTCTCCAAAATTGAGATGATCGAAGGTAAGAAAAACCAGGTTACTCTTGAAAATGGAAAAATATTAAAATATGATTTTCTAATCATTGCAACAGGCACACAAACCTTTCCTGAAGAGACACCCGGACTTAAGGAAGATCTCTGGTATAAAGAAATATTTGATTTCTATACAATTGAGGGAGCGATAGCACTGCGTAATTTCTTTAAAACCTGGAAAGGAGGCCGGTTGGTTCTGAACATTGCTGAATTACCATTTAAATGTCCGGTTGCACCATTAGAATTTGTTTTCCTTGCAGATGCACACTTTCATTCACTTGGTATAAGAGATAAGGTTGAAATCACATATGTAACTCCACTCCCCGGTGCTTTCACAAAACCACGTGCCACAAAAATGCTTAGCGGTTTACTGGAAGAAAAGAACATTAACGTAATTCCTGAATTCTATCTTGAAAGAGTTGATAATAAAGAAAAGAAGATTATTTCGTACGATGGACAGGAAGTTCAATTTGATGTTCTTACTATTGTCCCTGTAAATATGGGTAATGAGGTTATTGAAAGAAGTGGTATGGGTGATGATTTAAATTTCATCCCTACCGACAAACATACACTCCGCTCTGAAGAATTCGAAAATGTATTTGTTTTAGGGGATGCCTCCAATATTCCAACTTCCAAGGCCGGAGCTGTAGTTCATTTCGGTGCCGATGTCCTTTTTGAGAACCTGATGAGTGCAATTGAGGGCAGGCCTCTGATAGCGAAGTTTGATGGTCATGCTAATTGTTATATTGAAACCGGGTTCGGAAAAGGCTCCATAATTGATTTCAACTATGATACCGAACCTCTGGCAGGCACATTTCCACTTCCAGGTATTGGCCCATTTGGTTTGTTACAAAACACTAAATTCAATCATTACGGAAAAGTGATTTTCAGATGGATATACTGGCATATTCTGTTACGTGGAAAAGAACTGCCTATTGGACCTGATATGTCGATGGCAGGCAAGAAACTTTAATTTCACGGCTGTTTTAAAATTTCAAAACAATACAGAAAATCATGGAACAAGTTCAAATAAAGGAAATCAATCAGAAACTAGACCTCTTGCTGGAGAATGTTTATCAGCAAAGATTAAAAAGTGAAATGATCGAAGATCTCATAAGTGATGTTTCTATTATAGGTAAAGATGCTTTCGAAAGTTCAGTTGATATATTAGACAAACAGGGTGTTGAACTTGATGGAGAGGCTTTGCAGTTAATGTTTTTTAAATTGCTGAAGAACGCTAATAATTTCTCCATGATTCTGAACATGTTTGAAAGCATGGTGGACCTTATGAAAGATCTGGGCCCAATTGCTAAAGAAACAGGTTATGACATTATAGAAAAATTTCATGCGCTGGAACAAAAAGGATATTTTGAGTTCTTCAAAGAAGCAATTAAAATTATTGACAACATTGTTACTCATTATAGTGTTGAGGATGTAAGGCTCCTTGCCGATAACATAGTAACTATTATGGACACCTTAAAAAATCTGACACAGCCAGATATGTTACAGGCAATGAATAACGCAGTGAATATATTCAAAGATCTGGATCCTACTAATGTTCCTGAATATTCAGTCTGGAAAGTAATGAGAGAATTAAATTCACCTGAAGTTAAACGCGGACTCGGATTTGTAATAACCTTTATGAAAAATCTGACTCCTGTTGAGAAGGAAACTAAATAAAAGAAACAATAAAATTATATTAATCATTAAATTATTAATTATGGCTACACAAAATATTGCCGGAGTAAACATTGATGTTAACGATGAGGGATATCTGAATGATCCTTCTCAGTGGACTAAGGAAGTTGCAATTGAAATTGCAAAGGAAGAAGGTATTGAGCTTACCGATAAACATTTTGAAGTACTTGAATTTCTCAGAGATGAAAATGAAAAAAGTAGCACACTTACCATTCGTAAAGTGGGGAAGTCTGGTATTGTAGATATTAAAGGTCTTTATGATCTGTTTCCAGGAGGACCTTTAAAAAAATCTTCAAGAATAGCAGGTATACCCAAACCATCAAGTTGTGTCTAAATTAAACCTATAAAACCAAAGTCATGAATGCAAAAAAAGAAGAAAATCCTCTGAAAAAGGTTTGCATTATTTGCGCAAAAGGAACCATTGAAGATGTTTATGCTACCCTGGTAATGGCTAATGGGGCCGTTATGGAAGGGATTGAGGCAAAAATGTTTTTTACATTTTTTGGATTGGATGCAATTACAAAAAAGCAAATGAAAAAGCTTCACACAAGTACAGTGGGTAATCCGGCAATGAGGATGCCGGGAGGTTTACCATTTCCTACTCTTTTAGGAATTTTGCCTGGTGTTGAGGCCGGTGTTTCAGCGATGATGAAAAGTCAGATGGAAGCCCTTGACATTCCTCCAGTTGATGAATTTTTCGATATGATCACAGCAGGTGGTGGCGAAATTTACGCATGCAAGATGGCAACCGATATGTTTAAGCTGAAAAAAGAAGACTTAATTGACCATGTCATTGACATAATTACTATTGGTGAGTTTTATGCGTTGGCGGGTGGAGAGAACACTCAAATTATTTTTACTTAAAAATTTAGAGATCCCTGTAACTGCAGGGATTTTTTATTTACCAAACGTTAAATGAATGTTGATTATCTTTATAAAGCAATATTCATTTTATGAAGAGTTCTGAAATCACAGGGATTATTTTAGCCGGCGGACAAAGTTCCAGGATGGGTACTGATAAAGGTCTGATGGAGCTAAATGGTAAGCCATTGATTCAGCATGCAATTGATTTTCTTAATCCTTTTTGTGATCAAATAATTTTAAGTTCAAATTCAGATGATCATAAAAGCTTTAATTTTCCGGTAATCTATGATGAAGTAAATGGAGCCGGACCAATGGGCGGCATCTATTCATCACTTAAAAGTTCCGTGACTCAAATGAACATAGTACTGTCATGTGATATTCCGCTTATAAATACAAAACTCATTGACTTCATCCTTAAATCAGGCAGATTAAATATCGTCACCGTTCCAAGGCATGGCAATAATTTAATTGAGCCTCTATGTGCCTGCTATAGTAAAGCAATACTCCCGGTATTAAAGGCTTTCATTTATAAAAAGAACTTCAGGATGGGCGATTTCCTGAATACGATTGATGTCCACTGGTTAGATATTTCACCTGATTATGAATTCTATCACCAGAATTTGTTCTTCAATATCAATATGCCCGAAGATTTGGCCAGAGCCATGGATATAATCGATAAAACCTAATTCTGCAATTCGGTTTTAAGGTCCTTTTCTTCGCTTCTTAAATTAAAAAACCATTTTTTAAATTCAACAAAGCTAAGTCCTGCAAATAACAATAAAAGTAACAGGGAGCTAAACAATGATATTTTCTCACCTGTAAAATATGCTTTCGGCCTGAAAATAAATTCAATTTTGTGTGCCCCTGCAGGAACTTTCATTCCTCTTAATACATAATTAACCCTGAAATATGGCACCGGTTCACCATCAATATATGCCTCCCACCCCTTATCATAATAAATTTCAGAAAACACTGCCAGTTCATCATGATCTGATACACTTTTATAAATCAAGTGGTTGGGCTGATAAGATGTTAATTCAACCTGGGCCGTTGAATCAGAAGTATATTTAAAATCGCCTACCAAAGATTCAAAACGTTTATCAATGATGACTTCTTCACCAGCATCAAAGTCACTCAACGCTTCGATTTCAACATCTGCATTATCTACAATTTTAAAACTTTTTACAAACCATGCATTTCCAAGGGTATTAGTATTTCTTTGCGCAACAGGTTGGTTATCATATCCGGGAACAATAATATATTTTGTATTTAACATATTCAATACCTGCATATTGTTTCTACTGATTTGATGTGTAATAAGCTCCTGGTATCTTCTCATTTTTGCTCCATGATAGCCCCCAATTGATTTATGAAAATATGAAGTACTTGCTTCATTAAATGTATCAACTGTAAGATTCAATACCCTAAAATTTGGATCATGATCCTGTAGTATAGCCAGATCAGCACTTGTAGGTTTAAAAGGTTCTTTGACTTCCCTTTTAGAAATGAAATTATTATTGTTTAAATATCTCTTATTAACAGGCCACATATCGGCTAAAAATAAGATACCCAGACCAAGAACCAGATAGCTCTTTTTAATCTTTCCGAATACATAAGCCAGCAAAACTGATCCGGTAAGCACAATAAATACAAAAGACCTGAATGCATCAGTCTGAAGTAAATGTTTTCTGTCATCCTGAATAGCTTGAATAAATTGGGATGGCCAACCGCTTGAACTAAGTTGGTTATCAATAGTGGCAGAAAAACTAAAAAATAAACCCGGAAATACAGAAAAAAATAGGGTAACTCCACCTAATATATAAAAACCATATTTCAATGCTTTTAGAACTTCCTCTTTTTTTAGCTTATTCTCAAGAATTTTATGAACAGCCAGAATGCCCAATAATGGCACAGCAAATTCAGCAATTACAAGTATCATTGATACCGTTCTGAATTTATTATATCCAGGAAAAAAGCGTATAAACAGATCTGATACAGGCATCATGTGCTTTCCCCATGCCAGTATTATTGAAATTACAACAGCCAGTGCCAGCCACCATTTATACGGACCTTTGATAATAAAAAGGCCCATTATGAAAAGAAAAAAAATCACTGCACCAATATATACTGGTCCTGCAGTAGATCTTTGATTCCCCCAATAAGCAAGTGGAAGGCTCTGAACAAGTTGCTTGGCATTTGGCACATTATTTCTCCTGAGTTCTTCATATGTTTTTGAATTCAGATCAAAACCTGATGATGCACCACCTTTAAAATTAGGAATAACAAGGTTGAAAGTTTCATCTATCCCATAGGAATAGTCATTCAGTATATAAGCTTTATCAAGTCCTGAAGTCCTATTTTCCTGATTGGAGCTAAGTTCCGACTTTCCCCTGATGGAATCTTTTCCATATTCATATACTGGCCAGAGGTACCCAATGTTTACACATACAGCTAACACTACTGCTATTACAAGAACTCCTGCAATCTTAAAAAATAAGGGAAGTGTTCTTT
This sequence comes from Bacteroidota bacterium, assembly GCA_030613125.1. Taxonomy (GTDB): domain Bacteria; phylum Bacteroidota; class Bacteroidia; order Bacteroidales; family VadinHA17; genus JAUWMO01. The sequence goes on from JAUWMO010000119.1 coordinate 8,947, forward strand.
CCTTAAATGCCTGAATTAAGTGAACCAGACCAAATATTAATATGATGAATAGTGTATAATAAGTTATTTGTGGGTGGCCGGCAGCAATCTGCAGGGCCAGGAAACCCCCTGTTATAACTCCTCCCCAAAGGATTTTGCTCCGAAAACACAAAATTATCCCTGTAAGAATTGGAGCAATATAGACAATAGCATGGGCTTTAGAATTATGGCCAGCCACTTCAATAATAAAAAAATAGCTTGAAAATGAAAATGCAATTGCACCTGCAATACCTAACCACGGGTTCAGTCTGAAACCAACTACAAGGAGAAAATAGAATCCCAGCAGTGTTAAAAACAAAAACTTTGCAGGAATCCGCAATCCGAAAGAAATAATTCGATCAATATAACGAATCAAATTTGAAGGATATAATGTACTGATAAGATATGAAGGCATACCACCGAACATGCTGTTAGTCCATAGAGGTTCCTGGTGAAATTCTTCTCTGAAATCAACAATCTCCTTCGACATTCCCTTATGATGAATAATATCACCCTGCCTAAGGGCTTTTCCTTCTAGTACAGGAGAAAAATATGTGAAGGTGATCACTATGAACAGAATAATTGCAGCAAGATGTGGTAAATACTGTTG
>JAUWMO010000295.1 GCA_030613125.1 Bacteroidota bacterium
CAGATCCTTGCCATAGGAATTCACATTCTGCCCCAGAAGGGTAATTGATTTGTAGTTTTGCTCAACGAGACTTTTCAATTCTTTTAATATATCCTTACTGGGTCTGGAAACTTCCCTGCCCCGGGTGTATGGAACGGCACAGAAAGTACAAAATTTATCGCATCCGTTCTGAATTGGAACAAAAGCTTCAAAAGGGGAGGAGTAATGTGGTTTAATATGCCAGAAACCATCCATTACACTTCTATCTTCCGGATTTGTCTCAATATCTAATGTTGCATTGCTAAGGTCAATTTTAACAGTGTCTTTAGTTTGCAGAAGCTCCAGCAGGTTTGGAAATTCAGCTATACCATTATGTTTTATTTCCGGGTAGTGGACAGTAGTGTCTTTTTCGGCTGCAAGTGAATAGGGAGTTACAATGCCATACTGTTTTATCATGTCAGGGACATTCGGCAATTCGTCCATCGTAAAGACCAGATCGAATAGTTTCAGGAATTTCTCCTTATCAGCGGGTAATATACAACCTGTAATAAATGTAAGAAGATTTTTTATATTTTTTCTTTTGTTCCAAAGGTGGATGCGTGAATATACCTTATCAATTGCCTTTTGTCGTACCGAGCAGGCAAGCATTCCCAACAATTGGGCATCTTCCTCTTGATCAGTCCATTTAAAACCCATTTTTTCAAGCACTGTTCTAACCCTTTCACTGTCAGATTTATTCATCTGGCAACCCAATGTGATTATATGGAATAGCATATAACTTATTTCAATTTTTTTTACAAAGGTATAATATCCTGATCATTTTTGGTTTTCCCCTTTTCAATTACGTATGTGCTAAAAATTTCGCAAAAAAATAATAAGCATCTATGTGCAACTTTCCAAATTTGTTTAACAAAGATAGAAATGCTATGATAATGTTTATCAGATGAGTAATACGTATTATAATACCTATTATAATACGTATTAAATATTGTATATTAAACAGATATACAGATTAATAACAATTTAATATAAGCAATTTATGTGCATAATAGATGTTTGGTTGAACAGATATGACCAATAAATTAAAGTTATATTGAAGGATTAAAAAAGTGTTGAAAAAATTGGTACCAGAAATAGATTCTCTTTACTGGTTTGGTAGTTATTATTATTTCTTTTTCGGGAATCTGAAAAAGGTTTGTTTGACAGCCCATGGAGTTTTTTAAATTTATATCTGCATATTTTCAGAAAATGTTGTAAAGCATATGATCTTTATCTGATTTTTGTCTTCCCTACCTTGTTGCATATCAGGATTATGTATCTTTTTGTGATTTACATCACATTTTTGCTGTGATATATTTCACAGCAAAATATTTCAAAATCAAAGTGGCCTCATCTTACTTTAAATCAAAATAAATTATTAACAAAAATTGGATGTATATCATGGAAAATAAAAAAATGACAATGGCTCTTTGTACCGGGAGTTTTGATAAACTCATTGTTGCAGGTATAATTCTCAGCGGTGCAGTTGCTGAGGATATGGACGTAGAGATCTATGTATTACTCTATGGTGCTTATGCATTTAAGAAAGAAAATGGAGAAAACATTGACACGGTTTCTGAGTACCCTGAACTAAAAGAGAAGCTAAAAACATCACTTAAAGAAATGAAGATTCCGACCTGGGTTGAATTTCTAAGTACTGCAAAGGAACTGGGTAATGTAAAAATATACATATGTGGTACTGCAGGTAAGATATGGGGAGGAGAAAAAGTCTCAGACTTTATAGACCTTGCCGATGACATTTGCGGGATTGGAGAATATGTTGATTCTGCTCAGAATGCTGATGTTCACATGCTCATTTGAACAGTGAAACTTATCATTGTTCATATTTTCATAAAAATGAGTACAGTTAATTAATAGTAATAAATCATAAAAATCAATTATCATGACAACAGAAGAATTGAAAAACCTGAATGCCGATAAAGTAGTAGATGCACGAGGAACAGCCTGTCCAGGTCCTCTTCTGGCCGCTAAAAAAGCAATTGGAGAAATGAGTACTGGTGAAGTAATGCAAATTTTGTCATCTGATGAAGGAACGAAAAGAGATATTCCAAAGTGGGCACAAAAGAAAGGCCATGAATATCTGGGAACAGTTGAAGAATCAGGATACTTTATAATTTACATGAAAAAAGGATAAACCAGTTCACAATGGATAAAGAAAACAAAGAAAGTACAAAAATCCTTGTTTTTTCAACTGAGAAAATTTCTGATCCGGCCATTGATTTGGCCGGATTACTTAAAATGCATTATCCACCGGTAGTTTATACTATTATTGTTCCCTGTTCAAGTGCCATTAAATCACGATGGATCATGCATGCTTATGAGAAAGGGTTTGATGGCGTATTTATTGCAGCCGATGGAACAGATTGTTCTTTCAGTGAAACTTGTACTGATAATACAGCTAATATCGTTTCGCAAACACATGAAATAATGAAAGAAAAAGGCATAGATCCTGCAAGGTTAAAAATGGCTGCAATATGTTCGGTTTGTGCAGAACCATTTGTCAAACACATGAAAATTTTTGTAGACTATTTCTCAAATTGATAAATAAATCAATATGACGGAGAAAACACTTAATTACGATGTGGCGGTGATTGGCGGCGGAATTGCCGGCGAAGAAGTTGCAATTAACCTTGCTAATCTGGGTTATAAAATAATTTTAGTTGAGAAAGACTATTCAATTGGAGGAAAAATGATCCATTTGAGCAAAGTTTTTCCCACACTTGACTGTGCTGCTTGTATTACTACCCCAAAAGTTTCAGAAACGGCCAGACATCCAAATATTACAATTTATACGAATAGTGAAGTCAAAAATATTGAAAAGACTTCCATTAACGGATTTTCAGCAGAGTTAGTTCAACATCCCAGGTTTGTAACAGATGATTGTACAGGTTGTCAGATATGTGAAGATAAATGCCCGGTTGTAGTTCACGATGAATACCAATTTGATTTAGTAGGACGAAAGGTTATTTTTATTCCGTTCAGCATAGCCAATCCAAGAATTGCAGCAATTGATATTGAGAATTGTATTCTGTGTGGGTTATGTGAAAAGGTTTGTCCGGCTGACTGTATTGATTTTTCGCAGGAAGAAATCAGGACTTCGTTAAGTATAAAATCTGTAGTAGTAGCCACCGGTTTTCAATTATTTGATCCAACATTAATACCCAGGTTAGGTTTTGGTCAGTATAAGAATATTATAACGGCAATGCAAATGGAAAGGCAACTTGTTCCTACAAGGCCGTTTAATACGGTTTTACGTCCTAAAGATGGTAAAATGCCCGACAATATTGCCTATATATTATGTGTTGGATCGAGGGATGAAACAGTAGGTAATCCAATTTGTTCCCAGGTTTGTTGTATGTATTCAACAAAGCAGGCTCAACTTCTGATGGGAGCACTACCTATGGCTGATGTGACCATTTATTATATTAATATCAGAGCTTTTGGTAAAGGTTTCTGTGAGTTTTACCAACAAGCAATCGGGATGGGCGTTGAGTTCATTAAGGGCAAAGTTGGCAGGATCGAAGAAAAAGAAAACGGAAATTTAATTCTCAGATACGAGGATATTGAAACGGGAAAAGTTAAAGAAAGTGAACACGATCTGGTTGTGTTGTCTGTTGGTATTTTGTCAAATACGGATTTTACTTCTATGTTTAAAGGTGATCTCCTTGAACAGGATGATTTTGATTATGTAAAACAGCCTGACGAATTATGTTGCCCTGCAAAAACAAGTATTGAAGGGGTTTTTGTAGCTGGAACAGCATCGGGTCCTATGGATATTCCTGACTCAATATTAACAGCCGGAGCTGCTTCTGCTGAAACTGCCAGTTATTTAAGGAGAGTTAATAATAACAATAATTAATCTTGTTTATTATTACATGCTTTATGAATAAACCGGGTAAATGTCTGAAGATCTGATGTTATAAAGTAATTAAATAATACTTACAGATGAAAAATAGAATTGGTGTTTATATCTGTCATTGCGGTTCGAATATTTCAGATTATGTTGATGTTGAAAAAGTTAAGGACCTTTCAGAAAAGATTGATGAAGTTGTCCTTGCTAAAACTACGATGTTTGCATGTGCAGATTCAACACAAAAAGAAATTGTTGAGGACATACAATCAAACAAACTGGATGCAATTGTTGTTGCATCATGTTCGCCAAAACTACACCTGGATACATTCAGGAATGTAGCCAAGCGGGCTGGATTAAATCCATACAACTATGTTCAGGTAAATATAAGGGAACAAGGTTCCTGGGCACATTCAGATAAACCAAAAGAAGCTACTGAAAAAGCAATCAGTCTTGTATTGGCCGGTATATCCAGAGTAAAACATTCTGTTGCGCTTGAGCCGGTAAAAATATCATCTGTAAATACAGTTGTGGTTGTTGGCGC
>JAUWMO010000247.1 GCA_030613125.1 Bacteroidota bacterium
TTCCGCCATCTGGGCTGTTTCTATTGTTAAACTAATAAAAGAACGAATACTTTATTTATATGAATAAACTTATTCCTTGTAACATCCGATGGCGGAACTGACTCCCCTGCAGTCTGGCTCCTCCCTAAAATTGTCCACCGGACAATTTCTTTACGGTCGGCCCTGCCATCTGGGCAGGATAGTGAATAGTGAGCTGTGAGTGGTGATTATTCTATTCACGATTCACTCTTCACTTCTCACAATCCTTCAAAGGGGCTACAAAAGTAAGAAAAATTTCAAATCAAAATATGTTTTTAATTCATAAAAGACGATTGGATAAGGAGGATAAGGATAGAATAATAATATTTTTTTCTATTCGAATAATTTGAACTGTAACTGCCCGTCTTCTAACACCCAGAGTATATTAACAAACGGGCGTCGGGTATATAAAAATGAAACAATTTTGTAACTATCTTGTAACAATCTTGTAACAACTTATAACCTTATTTTAATTAGCCTCTCCGCAGTAAGCTGTGGGGAACCTGTACAGATAAATTCGCTCAGGTGGGTAAAATCCTGAGATCCCTCCTTCGTCGGCATCAATTCCACTAACGATGACAACTTCGCTTCATGCCCGAAATAATACTTTCATTCAGGAGTTTCGTTTTCATCGAGTGTCATTGATTTAACTGCCTTCCTGCCTTTTGGTTCCAATTTTACACTCCGGTCACGTTTCGATAAACTCTTCTTTGAACTAAAATAATCGACATATGCAATAAAATAGTTTATCTCTCCGGGAATAAGTATATCGGTTTCTATAAAACCAACATCCTCATCAGCTAACGTATAGTTATTATGATTGTTTTCCCACACATCAATGTAGTATCTCTTCGTTTCAAGGAAGGAGAATACAACTTTTCCGTTGGCATTTGTGAATCCTTCAACGAGCATGTTGGTTTCATCAAGCCAATCCTCGTAAGTTGGATACAGGATCACACTGGCATTCTCCACCGGATACTCGTCATAATACTCAAGTACTTCAATTTCAAGGGTAGTGGGATACAAAACTTCTATAGTCTGATAAGCCTTATCAATACGGCCTTTTCTTGAAAATGCGGTTAATACGACTGTATATTCACCCGAAGTCAGGTAAGCATGCACGGGATTCACTACAGTGGAAAATGATCCGTCTCCAAAATCCCATTCATAACAGTATGTATCAAGAGAATTGTTGGTAAAAAATATATCCTCTCCGACGTAAACCTCCACTTCAGATGCAAAGAAACCCGCGATAGGAACTCTATCACACGAAAAAAGGATCACTGAAAGAACAAGTGATATATATAATATTTTTTTCATTACAGTAGTTTTAGTGAGTTCATATAACATAGAGTACAAAGAAAGTGCCAAATTTAACATGCCAAGTATAACTAACTGATTTAATGTCGATTATATGATATTATTTAGTCCGTTTGAATATGAAATAGAAAACAGGAAACGCTGCAATAAGCCTGGCAAATAATAACACATAACTATTAACTATTGAGAATAAATTGATTATGATTATCTTTGCACTTCATTTTTGATCAAGGATATATTGAACATGATAAAAATTACATTTCCGGATAATAGTGTTAAAGAGTATAAAAGCGGAATTACTGGTCTGGAAATTGCGAAAAGTATTCATCCCGCACTCGCAAAGGAGGCTTTATCAATTACAGTAAATGGTGATTTATGGGACCTTACAAGGCCTTTAAACCACGATGCAGTAATCAAGTTTCACAAATGGGATGACGAAGATGGCCAACACGCTTTTTGGCATTCCTCTGCACACCTTATGGCTGAAGCAATAGAGGCGATATATCCGGGAACTAAATTTGGTATTGGGCCCGCCATCGAGCAAGGCTTTTATTATGATGTTGATCCTGGTAAGGGTGCAGTAATTACTGAAGGTGATCTTTCGGAGATTGAAATGAAAATGCAGGAACTGGCCAGGTTAAAAAATGGTTATAATCGCAAAGAAGTTCCTAAGAAAGAGGCAATAGACTACTTTAAAAGAAAAGGTGATGAATATAAGCTTGAACTGATTGAGGAATTGGAAGATGGAAGCATTTCTTTTTACACACATGGGAATTTTACTGATCTTTGTCGCGGACCACATCTTCCAAATACTGAATCTATAAAGGCGATAAAACTATTAAGTGTTGCCGGTGCCTATTGGAGAGGTGATGAAAAACGTAAACAACTGACACGGATATACGGAATCACCTTCCCGAAAAAATCAATGCTGGATGAATACCTTATCATGCTGGAAGAAGCAAAGAAAAGGGATCACAGAAAAATTGGGAAAGAACTGGAACTATTCACATTTAGCCAAAAAGTGGGCCAGGGACTTCCCTTATGGTTACCAAAAGGAGCTCAGTTAAGGGAAAGGCTTGAGAATTTTCTCAAAAATGTTCAAAAGAAGTATGGGTATTACCCTGTAATTTCTCCCCATATTGGCCTCAAAGAGCTGTTTATTACATCAGGCCATTATGAGAAATACGGAAAAGACTCTTTCCAGCCAATAAAAACTCCGAATGAACATGAGGAATTCATGTTAAAACCCATGAATTGCCCACATCATTGTGAGATGTATAAATCAAAACCCAGATCATATAAAGACCTTCCTTTACGTCTTGCCGAATTCGGGACCGTTTATCGTTATGAGCAAAGCGGGGAACTGCATGGTCTTACCAGGGTAAGAGGTTTTACACAAGATGATGCCCATATATTTTGCAGGCCCGATCAATTAAAAGAAGAATTTATTAAGGTTATTGATATTGTTTTTATAATCTTTAAATCTCTTGAATTTAAAGACTTTATCACCCAGATTTCATTGAGAGATCCTGAAGATAAGGAAAAATACATTGGTAATGATGAAAACTGGGATAAAGCCGAATCTGCAATACTTGAGGCGTGCGAGAAAAAAGGGCTGAACACGATAATTAAATATGGTGAAGCTGCATTTTATGGCCCTAAACTTGACTTTATTGTTAAAGATGCCCTGGGAAGGAAATGGCAGCTTGGTACGATTCAGGTGGACTATAATTTACCTGACAGGTTTGAGCTTGAATATATTGGTGCTGATGATAAGCGGCACAGACCTGTTATGATCCATAGGGCACCATTCGGATCCATGGAACGGTTTGTTGCTGTACTAATAGAACATACTGCTGGAAAATTCCCGCTATGGCTCACACCCGATCAGGTTGTTATCTTACCAATTAGTGAAAAGTATGTCGATTATGCAAAAAAAGTTTTTAATTTTCTAAATAATTCCGATATTCGCAGTCTGATTGATGACCGTGATGAAAAGTTGGGTAAAAAGATAAGGGATAACGAGTTAAAGAAGATACCCTACCTTCTTATCGTGGGCGAAAAAGAAGTTGGAAGTAATACAGTTTCTGTCCGCAAACAAGGAGAAGGCGATCAGGGAAATATGTTAATTAACGAATTTGTTTCTTTTATACAAAAAAAGATAGAAAATCAAACTCGCTTAAACATAGAAGATCAGTAAAAATTATTAACCAAAAGACAGGAGGAAAAAAAATAGCTGGACATTACAAAAAAAGGTATGATACTACACCTAGGTTCCGGATCAATGAGCAGATCAGGGTCCCGGCTGTCCGACTTGTTGGAGACAATATTAAGGAGCCTGGAGTTATATCAACACGTGAGGCACTGGATTTGGCAGATGAACTGGAGCTCGACCTTGTTGAAATATCCTCTAAAGCAGATCCTCCGGTTTGTAAAATCATCGATTATAAAAAGTTTCTCTATCAACAGAAAAAGAAACAGAAGGAAATCAAGGCCAAAACAGCAAAAATTGTGGTAAAAGAGATCCGTTTCGGTCCAAATACCGATGATCATGACTATAATTTTAAGCTGCGGCATGCACAGAAATTCCTTCAGGATGGTGCTAAGGTGAAAGCTTTCGTGTTCTTCAAAGGAAGGACAATACTTTTCAAGGAAAAGGGCGAAATCCTTTTATTAAGATTTGCCCAGGATCTTGAAGAATTTGGAAAAGTTGAACAACTCCCGAAACTTGAGGGGAAAAGAATGACTTTATTCATAAATCCAAAAAGTTCAATAAAGAAACATTAAATTTATTAATAAACACTATAGAAGAATATGCCAAAGATGAAAACGAATCCCGGTGCTAAAAAACGATTTACTCTTACCGGGTCAGGGAAGATAAAAAGAAAACACGCTTTTAAAAGTCATATTTTGACAAAAAAAGCTAAAAAAAGAAAAAGAAATCTGACCTATTTTGGCGAAGTGCATAAAGCTGATGTGAAAAACATCAAACTATTGCTTTCGATGAAGTAGGATCATTTATACATAATTGATTGTTTAACTGAATGAATTAGCCGAAAGTCCACACCCAGAGCGTGGCGCTAACCATTTAAAAAATTAAAGATCATGCCAAGAGCAGTAAACGCAGTAGCGTCAAAAAAGAGGAGAAAAAAGGTACTGAAGCAAACAAAAGGATACTTCGGCAGACGTAAAAATGTTTATACGGTTGCCGTAAATGCACTTGAAAAAGGATTGCAGTATGCCTATCGCGACAGGAAAACCAAAAAAAGAAACTTCAGAGCACTTTGGATACAGAGAATCAATGCAGCAGTAAGAAATTATGACATGTCTTATTCTGAGTTCATGGGGAAACTAAATAAGAAAAATATTGAATTGAGCCGCAAAACACTTGCCGATCTGGCGATGAATAATCCAAAGGCATTTGAAGCTGTAGTAAATAAAGTTAAAGAATAATTTATACTTTTAATATTTCGAAAGGGAGGCATAAGCTTCCCTTTTTTTGATGTATCACAATCGTGTCTGAATATACAGGAATAATGCATGCACATGACATTGTAGTACCAAAAGTTATAATTAAATAGAGATCTAAAACCTTTTTATTTAGTTACTATTATGTTCTGTAAAGTTTGATTATCAAAAGAAAATTATTTAATATTATCTATTTACTTTGTTTAATTCAAGGATCGAAAATATATTCCTTAAATATACATTATTACAAAAATGAAGCTGGCAATTATAGGATATGGGAAAATGGGTAAAGAGATAGAAAGGGCAGCAACTGCACGCGGTCATGTAATCTCTTTAATTATTGATATTAACAATCGGGACGAGTTTACCATCAATAACCTTAAAGGATTAGATGCTGCCGTGGAATTTAGCACACCTGAATCTGCATTTGATAACATAATTAAATGTTTTGAAGCCAGACTACCTGTGGTATCAGGCACAACTGGCTGGTTATCACGCCTTGAAGAATTA
>JAUWMO010000387.1 GCA_030613125.1 Bacteroidota bacterium
TAAATTTATTCGGGCTATATAATGTAGAACAGCGCCATTATAATACGTATTTTTTACGCAGTGCCTACCGATAGGTATATATTTTTAGAGGCATTCGCAAAGTACTGCAAAGGAAATTTTCCAGACTCTTCCAGGTCCCAGGGACTCTGGAAGGTCTTTTCTTTCGTCTCAGCATGCCACTGCGGTATCTACACGGACACTTTACCGTAATAACTTATATGCTGCAACAACCCTGAAACTATTTTATAACAACTTTATAACCAATCTCCCTGCCTTCAGCCTTCCATTAGTCAACGCATACTTTATGCTACTGGTCCCTTATACTTTAATTCCAATCTTCCAATCTTAAAAGCTCCATTTAAATTTTACCCAAAGTTCATCACCTATTTCCCACCATCTGTTTATAGCTGCCCGTGCAAAGTCATTTGAATATCTTGTAAGGAATTCACGGCCTAATTGAGTTTCAATATTGTTATTACCATTCTCCTCATCCTTTTTTAGTAATTCCAAAGCCTTTTTCTCAATAAAATCTATTTCATCAAAAGCTTTATTCTCAAATTCTGTTACAGCAGGTTCTATAATTTTCTTTCCTTCGCCCCATTTCACCATTGCCAAACGGTTAGCCCGGCGAAAAGCCCACATTGCTGATTCATGGCTGAAGTGGTCCTGCCCACATACATGAAAACTTTTAGGCAGATTCAGGTTCCCTGCATATATAGGGATCCGGGGACTTTCGCGTGGTACATCAAAACCAAACCAGAGCCGTCCTCCTACTGCATCAGGAAGCCAGTCCCTTAATTGTACTATCCATGAATAGGCACAATACTGTACAGAAATTGGCCGGTATCTGAACACAATTCCGGAGTCTAATGAATTAAGTAACTTACGTTTATCCCTTGCCATCCATGGATGAACGCTTGGACTGATAATTGTATCAACATATACACTGTCATGCTCATCTTTACGTTCAAAAGTAACCTTCAGATTTTTTGTCATATCCCAATCTGTACCTTCGTAAGTTTCACGGTAAAGATTTAATACATCGCGGATATCAACTTTTTTATCAGGTTTTACTGAAAAAGGTAATTCTTCTGTCTCAAAATCAAGGTTTAATGAAGGAGCTAAAGTGCTAAGTACATAATATTCACGAATGGCAAAAGGTTTTCTTCCGCTGTATGCTTCCCAAAATCTGAATGGTTTCTTACCATCCCCAAATTCCATTTTCTTAGCAACTTCGAAAACATTTTCTGAAGCCAAATAATAGTTAGTGTCGCTAAGATTGATTTCTCCTATTCTGCAAATATTTGCTGCAATGCCAACATGATCATCCGGGATTCGCTGAGCAGCCCAAACTCCCCCAACCTTATCAGGCCCTTCACCCAGGATCTCCATTTGCCACACTTCTTTCGGGTCAGCTATGGTAATACATTCACCTGAATCACTATAACCATATTCCTTGATAAGCTTGCCTATCAAATTGATTGCCTGCCTGGCTGTTGTGCATCGCTGAAGGGCAATTCTTTCCAGTTCTTCAACCAGGAAAAGCCCATTCTTATTTCTTAATTCTTTACGACCTCCAAAAGTAGTTTCGCCGATAGCAAGTTGTTTCTCGTTCAGACATGGGTAAGCAGTATTCAGATAAGCGTATGTTTTTTCTACTTCGGGTATTTCTCCTTTAAGCTCAACATTTTCATCACTCCAGGCTGAACTGGTATGCATTGTACCCCATTTTACAGGATGCATGGTACCGGGCAAATGCTCTTCTGCCGGAACAAACTCAAGCCAGGTTCGATAATATGCATCGCAGGTATGACTGGTCATAACGGAACCATCACTGCTTGCATTTTTTCCTACCATAATGCTGGTACAACTCTCAATATAATCGTCTTGTTCCTGTCCAAAAACGGACCATGTTATCAGAAGAAGAACCGGAAATAACAGATAAAAAAATGTGCAGGTTTTTTTGTTTTTCATAAGTATCAACATGTTAGTCGATCCGACATTGGGAACATCGGGGTTTTGAACCTTAATAAGTTTAGTAAAAATGAAATTTTCCAACTTCTAAAGCTATTAATTATAACGAATAACTATGTATTAATGCTGAAAAAACACCCTAAATCAATAATTCAAAAAGCATTCTGGATTTTTATTTTTTATTTCAGGATCCTGGAATAGAGTGTAGTGACAAATGGTGTCTGGACAATGCCAGGAAACAACCTCATTCAAATAGGGTTATAAATATTTCGTATCTTTAAAAATTAAAAGGGACTCTTTGTGAATAAATTTTTCTACGCCCTGGTATTCTATTTCCTGGCAACAGGAATTACCCTTGGTGTTAGCCAAGAGAAAGATACCCTATCTGATACCAATGTGAACGCCGAAGCCTTTTATGAGGATCTGACCCACCTGCTTGCACTGAGGCTTTACACTATGACCAGGGCAAACGCATTTAAATGTCGATTAATCTCAGAATAAATTCATTACTCCAACCGGCTTTGAGTCTTTTACCTCTAATTCCAATTTTTGTATTGTCTTTTTTTAATAAGTTCAAAGCTATACGGTTCAGGGTTGAATAA
>JAUWMO010000136.1 GCA_030613125.1 Bacteroidota bacterium
GTGTATGGAAAAAGTAACATACCACTTAGATACCCCGCTGCTTGCGGCGGGGAGATTCATTCCAAAAATTAAGAAATGTTTAATGCTGTTTTTGAAGGCATGATGATTTCCTTTGAAACAACAGGTATCTGACTGATTGTGATTTTTTTTTTTGTATTTTGCGCCATCAAGTAAAATAGATAAGTGAAATTTGAAAATAAGGTTATATGGATAGCAGGAGCCTCTTCAGGAATAGGGGAGAGTCTTGTTTATGAGTTTATTAATGAAGGGGCCATAGTTATAGCATCTGCACCTTTCAAAGAAAAATTACAGGATGTAAGAAAGAATTGTGGTGAAAAAAAAGAATTCTGTCATGTACTTCATTTAGACATGGAACACCAGGAAGATTTTCCCGGGCTTGTTAATACAGTAGTTGCTTCCTATAAAAAGATAGATATTCTTTTGCATGTTGCCGGAATTAGTCAAAGGGCTCTTACGGTAGATACATCCATGAAAACCACCAGAAAAATTATGGAGATTAATTTTTTTGGGGCAGTTGCACTAACACATGCTGTATTACCGGTGATGATATCTCAGGGGTTTGGACAAATAGCTGTAATAACCAGTATTTCAGGGAAGTTTGGTTTTCCTTTGAGGTCAACCTACTCGGCTTCCAAACATGCTCTTCACGGATATTTTGAATCGTTACAAGCTGAGTTGCTTGAAAAAAATATTTATATTACACTTGTTGTGCCTGGCAGGGTACACACTGCAATATCTTATAATGCATTGACTGCTGATGGTACGCCATGGGGAAAGATGGATGATGGTCTGGCGGGTGGTATATCCACTGAGAAAGCTGCAAAGAAAATTCTTTCAGCAATACAAAAAAGGAAAAAAGAAGTTCTTATTGGAGGCAAAGAATTATTTATGGTATATATCAAGAAATTTTTTCCCTGGTTATTTTGGAAGATGGTGTCACGGATAAACCCAACTTGAGAATATCATTAAAAAATTTTATATTTTTATGCACTTAAAAAATTGAAGCAATGAGTGATTTTGTGATAAGTGGGATACAGCAAGTTGGTATTGGTGTTTCAAATCTAAATGAAGCATGGAGATGGTATCGGAAAAATTTCGGTATTGATATTCGTATTTTTGAGGAAGAAGCCACAGCAGATCTGATGAAATCCTATACAGGTGGAGAAGCTCGTAATCGTCATGCTGCCATGGCATTAAACCTGCAGGGTGGAGGAGGTTTTGAGATTTGGCAATATACCGAACGGATACCTGAAGCCTCAGGATTTGAAATTCAACTTGGTGATCTGGGGATCTTTGCTATCAAAATTAAAAGTAAAAATGTTAATAATACTTTCAATCATTTCAAATCTCAGGGACTTAACCTTTTGGGTGAACTAAGGAAAGACCTGAGAGGTGAAGAATACTTCTTTATGAGAGATCCGTACGGGAATTTATTTCAGGTTGTTAATGGGGAAGACTGGTTCAGGGAAGAAAAAAAGCTTACAGGCTCTGCATACGGTGCAATAATCGGAACCTCCAATATAAAGCACTCTTTGAAATTTTATTCCAGAATACTTGGATACGATCACGTTGTTTACGACGAAACGAAAAAATTTGATGATTTTGCAGATATTCCCGGAGGAGATAGTCAGCTTCGCCGGGTATTACTGTTTCATAGTAAGGAAAGAAAGGGCGGATTTAGCAAGCTGTTTGGTGCCAGCTATATTGAGCTGGTTTCATCTGTTGAACGGAAACCCAGAAAAATTTTTGAAGGCCGGTTTTGGGGCGATCTTGGTTTTATTCATTTATGTTATGACATTCATGGGATGCAGAATCTGAAAAGGGTTTGCAAAAATGAGGGGTTTCCTTTCAAAGTGGATAGTTTTGAGGATCATAATGATCAGGGTTTCGATATTGGTGAAGCCAGTGGTCATTTTGCTTATGTTGAAGATCCGGATGGCACACTTATTGAATTTGTGGAAACGCTGAGGCTCCCTTTAATTAAGAAAATAGGCTTCTATATGAATCTGAAAGGCCGGTACGTAAATAAAGCTATGCCAAACTGGTTGCTAAAAGCACTTCGATTTAACAGGGTAAAAGATTAGTTCCTGTTTCTTAGTTCTTAGTTTGTCAGTTCAACCTTCATCCTTATTCAGCTTCGCTGCTTGTCCGTTCGTAGCTTGCGTAGGCGGATCATAAGTTCGTCGCTATGCTCCTCACGTAATTTGCTCGGGCGGTGCCCTCGCTGTCATTGATGGTCATTAGTTCGCTGCCTGCCCCCGCCCGGATGATCTCATGAGTGAAAGCGAATAATTACCACCTTCATCGTTCATCTTTCATAGATCAACCTTCATCTCTTGATTCTTGAATCTTGGTTCTTGATTCTTGGTTCTTGATTCTTGATTCTTGGTAATGTTACGCCAATGTAACCTCTAACTTCAAGAGTGTTTTCATCATCACTGTCTCTCCATATATGCCGTTGTGAAAATATCATCTGGTAAATCTTTATTTACCTCGATTTCTTCCATTATTATTTCGGATTTTCTTCCATTCTGATGATTTTCCATTATTAATTCAGTTGCAAGGAATTTTTTTTCAGCGATATCAATCATTTTAACTTTTTGTGATATTAATGTTTTCAACACCTCCTCATCCAGGTCGAAATAGATTGCTTTTCGCAATATGTAGTCTTTTTGCGCAACAAATAATATCTCTTTTGAATATCCAAGATCGCTGGCTATTTCATCATTTGAAGGAATGCATTCAATTTTCCAACAATCTGTTTCATTCACTTTTTCTCTTCCCAATATCTTAAAGGTAAAATCATCCGGATTAATGGCTGACATATCTGCATTGGAAAATTCTGATCCCATGAAACTTTTTCCTTTTTCACTGCTAACAATCCTCCTGGTTTTCCTTAACGCCGGCAGGTATATCCACATATCATCAGCTTTATGATCATAATCGTAGACCAGCATACCAGTACCTTTAACATCTGAGGGAGAAAGAAATATAATAATTCTTTTGTCAAGATTTTCATTATCATATGATTTTGAAGCCATATAAGTCCTTCTTATCCGCTCCCTGCCTTTCTTATCAATGATTTTAAGGGTTGATACAGTTTCCAGTCCCTTGAATTTTCCATTTTCTTTCGATTTTTGCATAATATGCCTGGCATTTTCCTGCCCGGAGGCTTTTACAATAAATAAACCTGATATTAGAACTAATAATATTAATTTCAGAATTTTCATTTTTGTAGTGTTTATGTTTTAGTCTGTTTTATTATTCAAATGCTAATTGGTAACGTGTTTGTTAAATATTGGCTTAAGTTTAATATTACCTGCCCGTTCTTTTAGTTTACCGATCAGGTTTCCATGGTAATTGACAGGAGTCTTTTTAAGCTGACGATTTTCAGATTTAACGATAGCAGGTTTGAATACAAGCAGGAGTGAAGGGATCACCATTAATGCTCCTATCAAACATGCAGAGATTGAAAGGACAGTAAGAAATCCAAAAAAGCGTATAGGAGGGAAGGCTGAGAAAAGAAGCACTGCAAAACCAATAATTACAGAAAGTGCATTGAAAATAATCCCTCTGCCTGTTGTTTCAAGTGTTTTCTTAATGGCATTTTCAGGATTCAAGGCGTTTTTTCGTTCCTCCCTGTAACGCCAAAGAAAATGTACTGTATAGTCAACCCCAATTCCAATCATCATTGAGGACAAGAGGGCAGTGGCAATATCAAGTCTGATCCCCAGAATACCCATCAGACCAAATAGAAGTATTATTGCCAATACTAATGGAATTGTTGAAATTAATCCCGCTGAAAACGACCGGAATATCAGCATGACCAAAATTGCAATTGCAATAATGGCAAGCAAAAGTGAGACCATTTGACCTCTGACTACAAGATCGGCCAGCTCAGATACCACATACCCGTAGCCTCCGATAAGTTTAATATTTTCGTCTCCATCTGTTAGCTCCCTGGCATAACTGATTACATTCTTAATGGTGGTATTGCTCCCGTCATTCAATGTTACAATTATCTGGGCATATTTGTAGTCAAAGTCTACAAGTTGCTCAAAGTCTTCCGGATCACCACTCATAGAATACAATTCAAAATACTGGGCTACAGCATTTCTTGAATCCGGAATGTCATTATACCAGAGATCACCTTTGTCATTTATTGCTTTGCTCATTTCTTTAATAACATCGGTAATAGACAAAACACTACCCACACCCTCATGTTGCTCAAGGGCATTTGCATAGAAATCCATCCTGTTAAGTAAACCGGGATCTTTGATATCTCCCTCAACCAACAGGGAGATGGTCTGTGTACCACCAAAATTTTGATTAATAATGGCTGCTCCGGTCCTGACAGGGTGTTTTTTAGGAAAAAAGTTTTCAATATTAGTATCTACCTTTAGTAAGGTTAACCCCACACCGGTCAGCATGACAACAACGAGGGTTATCCCCAAAATTCGTTTTGGATGTGCAGTAACTATTTTACCGAATCTTATAATAACACGCTCAAACCAATCATTTCTGCCTGAACTTTTACTGAACCGTAACCTGTCATTTTTAAGAAAGCTTAACATGGCAGGAATGAACAACAGGCTTAGAATAAGAGCAAAACCAATACCGGTTGCTGCCAGGATACCTAACTGACGCGCCGGTATCATTTGGTGGGAAAGCAGACTTAATATTCCGGCCAGAGTGGTTATACCCGTTAATATAACAGGTATTTTAAGACTGGCAAAAACTTGTGCTGAAAGCTCTTTCTGATTGTATCCATTAGTTTTTCCATGTGCCAGTTCCTGATATCGGGCAATCAGGTGAATCCCATAATCATTAGCTACGGCAATTAAAACTATTGGAAGTAACAAGGTAATAATTGACATTTTCCAACCTGCCAATGGCATAATTCCCATACTGATAATTATTGCCATTATTACAACCGAAAAAGGTAACATCACACCTCTTTTCTGTCTGAAAAAGAAGTAGAGCATTATCAGCATAATGATAAGTCCCCCTGGTAAAAGAAATTTAAAATCGTGACTTAACTCTTTTGATACAATTGCTTTAAGGTATGGTAACCCACCTAAGAAAACCTCTTCCTTCCCGGGAGTTTCTTTGATGATAGAATTAACTTCCGTAATAATATTTTCTTCTGATACACCCTGGTTGAGGATCATGATAACTGCCGCCATTGTGAAATCAGAAGAAACAACCGTTTTGTACACCAAATCATTATTTTTCAAGTTACTTCTAAGGATTTCCCTTTCATCTGAAGTTTTTGGAATTCGCTTTATTGCAGGTTCTACTATCATAGCTCCATTTTCACCTCTGATACTTTTTGAGTCAAATAAGGATAAGGTTTTATTGATTCCATCCATTTTATTGATGGATTTGGAGATTTTTTTCAATCGTTTCAGAGTTACGGCAGATAAGACATCTTCTGTTTTCAGTACAACTACCAGCATATCATTTCCACCAAAAATATTTTCTATTTTTTGTGTATTAACCCTTGAGGTCATTGTTTCCGGAATATAATGGTTTATGTCAGGATCAATTTTAGCCCTGGGTATCTGAAGGCCGAAAGCTATTGTAATAATTATGCTTGCTGTAAGTATCCACCAGCGATATTTAATAATAAATTTTCCTGTGTTCATGCTTAATATATTTGATTTTTTCTATAATGTTTTCGTATATAAATTATTTTAAAATGAAGCTTTTAGTTGTAAAAACACCGAATTGAACGGATCTTCAATAATATCAAAGAGGGTATTTTCTTTACCATAATACCATTCCAAACCAGCCGTAATACTCAAGCCATCAGTTATTGAATAGGTGAGTTTAGGAATAATCACATATTCTCTGGTAGTAAAATTGAGCATACCAAATACTTCAGCTGTAAGTGTTTGATAAAGCATATCTGATGATATCCTGAGACTGGCACTATGGCTCCATTTATATTGCTGCCGGAAAAACATCCTGTTACCTTCCTCAAGACTGTATCGTATCAAATCCAGGCTATCTTCAGGTAAAACAATATCCTTAAAATCAATAACATACCTGCCAATGTACTGAGCAATAATTTGTACATTTCCCAGACTTCGGTCAATCCCAAAAATATACCACAGATCAGGATTTGGAACATATATTTTTCCCCCATAATTATTTTCCGGTAATCTCCAGGCTACTTCTCCCCGAAGTCCGTACTTTCCTAATGTTGTAGAGAAATCGAATCCTGTAATCTGCTCCCTGTAAGCTTTTGTAACGACATTCATCAAAAAGGTACTGTCTGGTAGTACATCAGGAACTCCAATGGTGATCCCCGGGTCCAGGCCAAATCCGGAAAACCAGGAAACAGAGAAGTCGAATGACGGTAGATCCATATTGAACTTAAATGCAACAGAACTGTTTTGTAATTGTCCGTCAGGATAGTCACCTTCAGTAAACCTGACTCCTTCCGGCATTGATGAGAAATTCCAGGGAAGGACAGATGGCTTGTATTTTGGTATCCAGATGGCTTCAAAACCGGAGTTCGATAGAAATTGATACCTGACCCGAAATAAAAAGTTGCCCATATTCATATCATCGGTATCCGGTGACCTGATAATGGTGTTTCGTGGGGTTATATTATTAGTAGGATTAAAGCCATCGGCTTTACCCCATGACACAATTTGCTGGCCGAGGCTTATCTCAAATTTTCCGGGATAAAACTCAGCATAAGCCTCCCGGAGATCAAGTTCTCCAATGTCAGACCCAAATTCATAACCTTTTCTTATCCTTACTTCAGCAAACCCTTTCCCGAAATCTCCGAAAAGGGTTTTAACTGTAAAAGATGCGTTACCATAAATACTTTTTAACTCCGCTGATTTATGATCATTTGTTCTTCCGGCATAGGCAACTCCTCTTACAAATCCACCGAAATCTGTTTTCAGTCCCATATCATTACTATAATTGTCTTTTTCATTCAACAATGTTTGAGCCAATAAAATTTGTCCGGTTAGCCATAATATCGGGATAAAAAATTTTATCATTAATTTTCAAGTTTGTACAAAATTAGATGAAGCGAGAACGGGAAAGGTTCATGATATTTGGTTCGGACTATAAATGGGGCATTTTGATGTCCTGACTTAACGGATCGTACATTTGGAAGAACAATTGAATAAACTTTATTATTTTTACAATAGAAATTCAATTATTGTTAACTAAACATTAAGCTATGAAGAAAAACATGGGAGGAATTGACAGAATCTTAAGATTGGTAGTTGCCGCTTTGATTATTGTACTCTATTTTATGGATAAGCTAACAGGTACGCTTGGTATTGTATTATTAGTAGTTGCTGGAATATTTATTATTACCAGTATATTTAGTTATTGTCCTCTTTATGTACCTTTTGGTATAAATTCCTGTCCGATAAAAGAATCAAAGGAAGAATCGAATTAATTTTTGCAAACTAATATTAAAATTCCAAAATGTTTACAACTCTGTTTTATATTATTCTGGTAATTATTATTCTTGATTTTGCTTTTGAGAGGTTTTTAGACTATTTGAATTCTACTATGCTGAGCAATCAACTGCCAACGGAACTTAAAGAGATCTATGATCAGGAAAAGTACAGAAAATCACAGGACTATTTTAAGGACAACCTCAAATTTGGTTACATCTCCTCATCTTTTAGTCTGGTATTAATTCTGCTAATGCTAATTTTTGGAGGGTTTTCAATGGTGAACTCCCTGGCAGGGCAAGTTACATCACAGGCAATACTAACAGCACTCGTTTTTTTTGGTATTCTTGGAATTGCCATGGACATTCTTACAACTCCATTTTCGCTTTATGATACATTTGTAATTGAGGAAAGGTATGGGTTTAACAAAACTACATTAAAGCTTTTCTTCACTGATAAGGTTAAATCGTGGGTTCTTGGAGCAATAATCGGAGGGGGGATAATGGCACTTATTATCTGGTTTTACCTGGTTACAGGAAAATTTTTCTGGGTTCTGGCCTGGGGGTTTATTTCCATTTTTATGATTTTTATGACTATGTTCTATTCGACTTTGATTGTTCCGATATTCAATAAACAGACACCACTGGAAGAAGGGGACCTGAGGAGGAGCATAGAAGAGTTTTGTAAAAAGGTAGGATTCAGGCTTGAAAATGTATTTGTGATTGATGGTTCAAAAAGATCAACTAAATCCAATGCTTATTTCAGTGGTTTGGGTAAGAAAAAAAGAATCGTTCTGTTTGACACACTTATTGAGGATCTTTCAGAGGAAGAGATTGTAGCTGTTTTGGCTCATGAGATCGGACATTATCAGAAAAAGCATACCCGTAAGGGGATGATCCTTTCAATCATTCAAACCGGTTTAACCTTGTTTATACTCTCATGGTTCATTAGCAATCCGGCATTATCTGCTGCATTAGGAGTAAAAGAACCGGCATTTCATGTGAGCCTTATAGCTTTTGGTATATTGTATTCGCCAATTTCAACAATTCTCGGACTTGGCCTAAATATCCTTTCCAGAAAGAATGAATTTGAGGCAGATACCTTTGCAAGGGATCATTTTAGCGGGGAGTATCTCTCATCAGCACTGAAAAAACTAACTGTAAAAAACCTTGGGAATCTAAAACCACATCCATTGTACGTGTTTTTTCACTACTCCCATCCCCCTTTATTGGAGAGATTAAAAAGACTAAATATATAAGCGATAGAAGTACTTTGAAATATTTTTCGATTTGAAATAAAAATCCTCATATAAAACGCTCTCTTTTCGTCCGCCTGGCGGACAGAAAGATAATAGGCAGGTATTTCAATGCCTGATACATCAAATTAACAAATATTAAACATCCCGTCCGCGTGCCGCTGAAGCTTCAGCGGAGGT